>CAYXHU010000141.1:0-5441 GCA_964464675.1 uncultured Acidimicrobiia bacterium | reverse complement strand
TCTCCTGTGTGCTCTACGACGGTGGGTCGCAGCCGAAGTCGGTCCTGCAGCAGTGCGGCGTGCCGGTCGCCGCGACGCTGGTCGAGGCGCTGGAGCTCGCCGGGATCAGATGATCACCCGGCGACGTGCGGCGCCAGGAAGGCCTCGAGACGGTCGCCGAACGGTTCGTACCAGGCCCGGACGTACTCCCCCTCCGTGAACAGGACGAAGGAGGGGCACCCGGCCGAGGGCACGTCCAGGGTCGTGCGGTCGAGCTCGGCCCCGGTCGTCGCCGCGTACACGACGATCTCGTACACCGCGTCGTACGTCTCCACGGAGTAGTCGCCCTCGAGGTCGTCCACCTCGTATCCCGTGCAGGTGTCGGCGAGGGTCGCCGAGGCCCGGTCGATGCAGGCGACGAGTTCCGTCGCCTGGAGGTCCGGATACTGGGCCACCCAGCCGTCGGGGAGCGTGGTGAAGTCCTGGGAGTACTCCGGGTGCTCGCCCGAGAAGACCAGCACGGGGTGGATGCCCGGAGTGCCCGACTCGTATGCGGTCGCCGAGGGGACCGCGGTGCCTCGGCACACGGACTCGAAGTCGTCGCCGAACAGGTTCCCGCCGGGCGCTTCGCCCGCTTCGGTCGTGTCGGCGGTGCCGCCCCCACCGCACGCAGACACGACGAGGATCATGCAGACCCCGACGGCGACCGCCACCCTTCCCGGCATCTCGGCTCCCTTCTCGTGCGGCGGCACGATAGCCGCGGTGGCTTCGCTCAGCCGCCGGTGAGACTCCAGGCGACGGCGACCACCAGGGCGATGCCGAACACGGCGGCGATCCCGTAGCCGAGGCGCCGCTTGAGGGCCTGCCGCCGGAGCATTTGCTCCTGCCGCCGGCGCTCCTGTTCCCGGGCATGACGTCTGCTTCGGCTCATCCCGGGAGTCAACCACGTCGCCGGCGGGAGCGTGGCCTCAGCCGGCGAACGGAGGCCCGGCGGGCCCGCGTCGGGCTACTGCGGCCCACACGGTCTCGTAGTGGTCCCTGTCGTAGGGATCGATGTGCTCGACGACGAACCCGTCCCAGGCGCGGCGCAGCGGGTCGTCGGCGTGCGAATACATCCACAGCCCGGCGGGGATCCGATCGAGCGTGGCGCGCAGGCTCATCGGAGTGCCGACCCGGGTCCTGGCGTCGCTGGCGGTGAACGACTCGTTCACCTCCACGGCCAGCCGGGCGATCAGTGCGACGAAGCGCTCACCCATGGTCGGGTAGCGGCGGCGCAGCATGGCCTCGAGCTGCTCCCCCGTCGGGAAGCCCTTCTCCCAGATCACCCACCGGTCGGCGAAGGCCTTGTTGAGGGTCTGCGTGCCGGCGTAGTCGCGGAGGTCGGTCGGGTTGAGCGTGCCGAAGAGCCGGATGTCGCTTCGCAGCCGGACCGTCTCACCGGTGGGGAGGTCGAGGGCCCGGTAGCGATCGAGGAGCCCGTGGAGGGCGAACAGGGTCTCCGCTCCGGCGGCGTTCAGCTCCGACAGGTTGATGAGCGCCGGCCCGCGCAGAGCCCGGGTGATGTCCCCGTCCTCCCAGCGGCTCTCGGTTCCGCCCTTCCCGTCGCCGTGGAGTTTCACCGAGCCGATCAGCGTGATGTCACGGACCTCCCCGGTGAGCGGGATCCGGTAGTAGGGGAGCCCGAGCAACGCGGCGAACTGTTCGAGGTCGTGGTCCTTGCCGGTGCCCATGTGCCCGCGCAGCGCGACGTGCAGCGGCGTCTCGGTGACGCCCGACCGGCGCACCTGCTCGACGGCTGCCAGCCGGTAGAGCATCCCGAGGTCGACGTAGTAGGGGTCCGGCTCGGGCACCTTGCCGACCCGCTGGTCGTGGTCGGGCAGGTCGGCCGGGATCGAGAAGACCTCGAGCTCTACGGGCGGTCCTTCCCCGGTCGGGTCTGTGAACGTCACCTTGTCAGCCATTGATGCTCCTGTCGATCAGGCTCTGATGGGCCCACCAGGTATCGCCTCCGGTGAGGGCGATGCTCTTGCGGAGGGAGGAACGCACTCCGTCGATCATCGCCTTCGTGAGGGCGTCGGGTCGTTCCACCACCTGGGCCCGCGAGTAGGCGGTGCGGACGGTGTCGTCGCCGATCCCGATTCCGAGCACCGTAGTGCCGCCGACCTCGGCACCGTCCACCGACGCGGCGAGGGCCTCCACGGAACCACGGGTCATCCCGTCGGCGAGGACGATCAGCATCCGCACGGTCGCGGGGCGCCGGGCGAGCCGCTCGACGGCGTGGACCACGTTCAACTCGTCGACGTTGGCGGCCTTCTCGAACATCGACACCGGTGGGGCCGTCTCGGCGCCGCGTCGTGCCTCGGCGGCTGCGTCTGCGGGATTGGCCGCCGTCCAGAACAGGCCGGCGAGCAACTCCTGAGCGCCCTCCCAGCGCTGGTCGAAGGACTTGGCGACGTAGTGGTTGACGGTGCGCGTCAGGCGATCGGCGGCTCCGCCCTGGCTGCGGCGCAGGGCTCCTCTCGTCTCGTTCCTGGGGGAGACGAACGAGAGCTCACTGTCGTCGTGGCGTGCCGCGAAGGCGCGGTTGAAGATGGCCACCTCGAACTCGATCTGGAGCTCGTCGCAGAGCCGGGCGAGGGTCCAGGCTCCGAGCGTCGCCGCGGCCATCGCCCACGGGGCGCGCGCTCCTCCCGGGAGGGCGCGGGGCTGCAGCATGCTCGCCGAGCCGTCCACGAGGAGGCTCACGCTGTACGCCCGCCGGGTCGGCAGCGATCGCCGCTCGAACATCCGCTGGTAGAGGCCGGCACCCAGGAACAAGGCGGCATGGGGCGAGAGGTCACCGGCGTCGTAGCCGGATCGGAGCCCGCGCCGCTGATTGGCGACGAACAGCGGGTAGAGCTCGCCGGAGATGTGGCGCTCGCCGACCTCCCAGCGCCGCGCTGCGGTGTCGATCGCATCCTTGCCGCGGCCCGCGAAGGCCGCGAAGCGGGACGGGAGTGGCGTCACGAGCAGCTTGCCGCCCATGCCGGTGGGCAGGTACACGTCGGGCGCCTCGCTGACGCGCAGAATCTGGTCGGTGGCGGGATCGCCCCCCGTCTCCGAGTCGTCGGGCCTCCCCTGGGCCGACTCGGCACGCTGCGCAGCCCGCTTGGTCTGGTCGTAGCCGTCGGCGTCCCGGAGCATCGGCGTCACGATCCGGACGGCATCGACGCCGGAGGATGCGTCGTCGCCGTCTTGTTCTTCACGGGCCTCGGCTTGGAGTTTGTTCTCCTCTGGGGAGGCTTCGGTGAGCAGGCCGTGGAGGCGGGCGATCGCCAGGAGACGCATGGCGCATCCGGCCGTCTCCCAGGGCCCGGGAGACTCGACGGCCTCGCCGAGTACGGCGCGGGCATCTTCGAGGGCCACCGCAACGGGGGGGTCGGCGCGGCGCTGCACCTCCTCGAGGTCGAGGTAGCCGCCGACGATCAGGAAGCATCCGAGCGCGAACTGGCCCATGGGGCGGGCGCGTCCGATGGCCGCCGGGACTGCGGCGACGTAGAGGTCGGCGAGCACTGAGCGGGCACCGGCGTATCCGGCGAGGTTCTGGGCCTCCTGGCGGGCGTCCTCGACGGCGAAGAACAGGGCCTCGGCCGCCGGGCCCCCGGCCCGCTGCAGCGCGTCGAGCAGGGCGACCGGATCGTCGGGGAGCGGTTCGTCGGCGTCCGGGAACCACTCGACCGGCAGGGGCCGGCGTTCCTCGAAGTCGGTGGCGACCAGGTGGACCACTTCGTGGAGCGCCGAGGCGAGGGCCACCTCGCCCGGGGTGACCGGGGCCTGACGGGCGTAGGCAGCCTGGAAGATCCCGGGATCTACGACGACCTCCCCCGATTCTGCCGATGCGTGTGAGCCGAGCCTCACTCGAAGGTGGTCGTCGCCGGCCAGGGATCGGGCGAAGCGGGTGACCGCCGGGGCGACCCGTTGGTAGCGGCCGACCACGGCCTCGATCACCCGCTCCTCGGGAGGGAGGATCTCGCTCAGCAGGGCTTCGTCTCGTCCGCGCACAGCCGGTCATTGTCCCACGCCCGCGGCGCGGCTCAAGCCTGCGTTTTGCAATGCAACGGACCGTCCCGTCTACACTCACCCGTTCCTCACGACGGCCCACGCCGTCGGGGGACATGAGAGGGAGGAAACCCGTGAACACACGCAACAGCCGCTTCGGCCGACTGGCCGGGCTGCTGCTGGCAGTTGCCCTCGTGGCCGCAGCATGCGGCGACGACGACGACGCAGGCGGCACGACCACGACGGCGGCCGAGACGACGACGACGGCGGCCGAGACGACGACGACGGCGGCCGAGACGACGACTACTGCGGCAGAAACCACAACGACGACAGAGGCCGAGACCACAACCACGGCGGAGGAAGCCGGCTTCCAGGCTCTCTACGAGGGAGAGCTGAAGCTCGGCTACGTGCTCCCGTCGACGGGCAACTTGGCCGTCATCATCGACGCGCTGGTAGAGCCGCTCGAGATGCTGATGAGCGAGTTCGAGGCGGCGGGGAACACGTTCGTGAGCCTGCTCCCCGGCGATAGCGGCACCGACCCGCAGGTGGCCTCGGTGGTCGTCGAGCAGTTCATCAACGACGAGGTGTCTGGGATCATCGGACCGGCAGGCACCGACGTCTCGCTCGGTGTGATCGACCGGATCACCGGCAGTGGGATCCCGATGTGCTCGCCGTCGAACACCGGTGCGGTGTTCACCAGCTACGACGACGGCGGCTTCTACTTCCGGACGGCCCCGCCCGACAACCTGCAGGGCCTGCTGCTCGCCGATCTCATCACCGAGGGCGGTGCCGCCAGTGCCGCCGTGGTGTACCAGGGCACGACCTATGGCCGCGGCCTGGCCGAGGCAGTCGAAGGCGGCCTCGAGGCCAACGGTGTGACGGTTGCGGCGATGGTCGAGTACGACCAGAACGCCACCAGCTTCGATGCCGAGGCGGCCACGCTGGCGGCTTCCGGCGCCGATGCGATCCTCGTGATCTCCTACGCAGAGGGCGCCGGCTTGATGCAGGCCATGATCGAGGCCGGGGTGGGTCCCGCCGACGTCGCCGTGTACGGCGCCGACGGCTTCAAGGACAGCGTCCAGGCCGAGGCCGTGGACCCGAACAACCTGGCTGTGCTCGAGGGCATTGTCGCGACGGGCCCGTCGGTGGCACCCCCAAGCGGGGAGCCCACCTTCCCGGACCGCTTCGCGGCCTTCGCTCCCGAGGCTCCGACGATCTTCTCGGCGCACACCTACGACTGCCTGATGCTGATGGTGCTGGCCGCCGAGGCGTCCGGTTCCACCGACCCCGCCGCGGTCCAGTCCGTCTTCAACGACCTGACCAAGGGCGGTGAGAAATGCTCGACGTACGAGTCGTGCCACGCCCTCCTGGTTGAGGGCGCCGACATCGACTACGACGGCGCCGCCGGGCCGCTGGAGTTCGTC
>CAYXHU010000140.1:0-5444 GCA_964464675.1 uncultured Acidimicrobiia bacterium | reverse complement strand
CAGCGGCAAGCTGATCCCGTCGACGCCCACGTGGTACCTGGAGCCGATCGCCGGGATCCACGAGAGGTCGGTGCCGAACTGGAACGCCTCGGTGCTCCCGAAGTCGAACAGGAACAGCAGGCCCAGCGAAGCGCCGAACGAGCCGAGGGCGAACGCCAGGGAGACCGTCTTGATCAGCCGCTCCCGGGAGCGGGGGATCGCCAGCAGCAGGCCCACCCCGACGAGGGGTAGGAACACGGCGAGGCTCAGGCCCCACCCTTGCTCGAACCAACTCATCTCGATCGCCTCCTGCTAGCCGAAGATCAGGTATCCCACCACCAGCAGCACCGTCCCCACGAAGAGGACCGCCGCATACTGCTGGACCTTGCCCGTCTGGGCCTTGCGCACCACCGCGCCGGCCTCGCCGGTACCGGCGGCCGCCGCGTTGATCACCAGGTCGATGCCGCGCTGGTCCGCCCACCCGTACACGTAGCGGGATGCGAACCGGGCCGCCGCCCCGAAGGCGTGGACCACGCTGTCGATGATCACCTGGTTGGTCCACACCACGAACCGGGCCACGGGGCCCTTGACGGCCGCCACCAACCCCTGCTCGTAGACGTGGTCGAAGTAGTACCCCTGCTCCAGCAGCGGGTACAGGACGGGGACCCGGAATCGGTCCCGTTCCCGCTGGGTGGCCGCGTCCTTCCTGAACAGCATCGTTCCGGCGACGATGCCGGCGATCGCCACCGTGAGGCCCAGGGCGGCGAGGCCGTAGTCGAGCGACTCGGCGTGATGGTCGCCGATCACGTGGAGCCGGCCTGCCAGCCAGTCGGTGAACGGCGTCCAGACGCCCGGCATGTTCACGAGGCCGCCCACCGCGGCGAGCCCGGCGAGACCCCACAGGGGCCAGGTCATCACCCGGGGCGACTCGTGGGGATGGGCTTCACCCCTGTACTCGCCGAAGAACGTCAGGTAGACCGCCCGGGCCATGTAGAACGCGGTGACGAACGCGCCGAGCACGGCGAGGACCAGCACCAGGGTCGCCGTGCCCCCTCCGCCGTGGCCCGCGTCGTAGGAGATCGAGGCGAGGATCTCGTCCTTGGACCAGAAGCCGGCCAGCGGGAAGATCCCGGCGAGGGCGAGCGACCCGATGAGGAACGTCCTGTAGGTGGACGGCATGTACTTCCGGAGACCGCCCATGTCGCTCATGTTGTTGGAGTGCACACCGTGGATCACCGATCCCGCCGCGATGAAGAGCAGACCCTTGAAGAAGGCGTGGGTGAAGAGGTGGAACAGCCCGGCCGTGTACGCGCCCGCGCCCATGGCCGCCGTCATGTACCCGAGCTGGCTGAGCGTCGAGTAGGCGAGCACCTTCTTGATGTCGTCCTGGACCAGGGCGATGAGCCCGGTGAACAACAGCGTCGCCCCGCCGACCAGGATGATCCAGGTGCGCACCTCGCCGGCGATCGCCCCCTCGCCGTAGTAGATCGGGAACATCCGCCCCAGGAGGTAGACCCCGGCCGTCACCATCGTGGCGGCGTGCATCAGCGACGAAACCGGGGTCGGGCCGGCCATGGCGTCCGGGAGCCACACGTGGAACGGCATCTGGGCGCTCTTGCCCATCGCTCCGATGAACAGGGCGAGCCCGACCCAGAACCCGACCTCGGCCAGTGCCGAGTCGCCGGCGCGCACCGCGTCGAGCACGTCGGTGATCCGGAACGATCCCACCGTCAACCCGGCGATGATCACCCCGAGGAAGAGGCCGATGTCGGCGATCTTGTTGGTGATGAAGGCTTTCGTGGCCGCGGCGTTGTTGGCGTGGTCCTCCCACCAGTGCCCGATCAGCAGGTAGGAGGCGACGCCGACCAGCTCCCAGCCCACGATGAGCTGGACGAGGTTCGGCGCCGACACCAGCACGAGCATGCCGCCGGCGAACAGGCTGAACGAGGCGAAGAAGAACGTGAACCGTTCGTCGCCCTCCATGTACCCCTTGGCGTAGGTGAAGACGAAGAACCCGACGATGCCGACGACCGCGTACATCATGATCGCCAGGCCGTCCACCATCCATCCCCACTCGATCACGAGGTCGCCGAGCCCCGGGAGGACGCCGATCCGGGCGATCTCGACGTGCTGCTCGTAGGCCATCGGCTCGCCCCAGTGGAGTGCCAGCAAGGCGATCGAGTAGACGGCCACGAAGGCCATGGCCCCGGTCGCCAGCTCCCAGCCCTTGAAGGGCATGCGCTTGCCGAAGAACACGATGAGGAACATCACCGCCAGCGGGACCACCGGGATCAGCCAGGCCGCCCCGGCCAGCGCGCCGGCCAGGCCGGTCGGGTCGGTGACGATCTCGGCGCCGTGGGCGCCCTCTTCGGCGAAGGCGAGGAGGCTCATCCGGTCACCACTTCATGAGGTCGAGCTCGTCCACGTTGGCAGACGAGCGGTTGCGGAAGATCAAGAGCACGATGGCGAGCCCGATGCCCACCTCGGCTGCGGCGACGGCGATCACGAACAACGCGAACACGGCGCCGGACGCGAACGCATCGGAGATCATCGCCCCGAAGGCCACCAGGTTGATGTTCACCGCGGTGAGCATCAGCTCGATCGACAGGAGCACGAGCACGGCGTTGCGGCGGACCAGCACGCCGTACACGCCGATCGAGAACAGCAGCGCCGCGAGGATGAGGAACTGGTTGACGATCATCGGTCCCTCCGGGCGAGCACGATGCCGCCGATCAGCGCGGCGAGGAGCACGAAGGAGACCACCTCGAAGGGGATCACGAACCGGCTGAACAGGACGTCGCCGAGCTCCTCCGCGCTCACGATGTCCCCGGACACCGGCCGGTCCTCGAACGCCATGGTCGTGGCGGTCGCCAGGGTCGCGAACACCGCCGCCGCGACGAGCGCGGCGGGCCAGCGCCGAGTGTGGTCCAGATCTGCGGGATCTCGGCCCGTCGGCGCCCTGGTGATCATGATCCCGAAGAGGAACAGCACGACGACGGCCCCGATGTAGATGAGCACCACCGTCCAGGCGACGAACTCGGCGCCCAGCAAGAGGAAGACGGCCGCCGAGCCGGCCAGGGCCAGCACCAGCATGAGGGCGGCGTGGACGACGTTGCGCGACACCACGACCATCACCGCCGCGCCGACCATGACGAGCGAGATGACGAGGAACACGATGTTCTCGGTCTCACCGATCCATTCGCCGAACGTCATCGTTGCTCCAGCGCAGGCGGGTCGGGCACCGTCTTCAGCCAGTCGGCGAGCCGCTCCTTGGGGTGCAGCATGTCCGAGATGTGCCCTTCCGAGTACTCGTACTCGGGGGACCAGAACAGAGCGTCGAAGGGGCACACCTCGACGCAGATCCCGCAGTACATGCACAACGCGTAGTCGATGTCGAACCGGTCCAGCGTGGCCCTCGTGCGCACCCGGCCGCCCGGCTTCGACGGAGGCTGTTCCTGCTTGTGGCCCTCGATGTAGATGCACCAGTCCGGGCACTCTCTGGCACAGAGCATGCACACGGTGCACGCCTCCGGGTCGAGCGCGATGACCCCCCTGGCCCGCGGGACCGGGATCTCCTTCTCGTCCGGGTAGAACACCGTCGGCGGCTTCTTGAAGAGCGTGCGGAGCGTCAGCCACATGCCCTTCAGGAGGCCGGTGCCGGGGGCGGTCCTCATCTCCCCTCCAGCCCGAGGTCGGCGACACGGTAGCGGCTCACAGCGCCACCTTCAGCACTGCGGTGACGGCGATGTTGGCCAGCGAGAGGGGCACCAGCCACCGCCACGCGAATCCCTGCAGCTGGTCCTCCCGGACTCGCGGGAACGTCCAGCGGAACCAGATGATGAGGAACACGAGGAGCATGGCCTTGGCGACGAGCACCACCGGCCCGAAGACGTCGGCGTCGAGGCCCGGCACGTGGTACCCCCCGAGGAACAGGGTGGCCGCGATCGACGACATGGCGAAGATGCCCACGTACTCGCCGAGGAAGAACATCGTGAAGCGGATCCCCGAGTACTCGGTGAGGTAGCCCATGACGAGCTCCGACTCGGCGATCGGGAGGTCGAACGGGGTCCTGGACAACTCGGCGAGGGCGGCGACCATGAAGATCAGGAACCCGATCACCTGGCCCTGGAACAGGTAGGGGAGCTGGATGCCCACCGAGCCGATGTGGAACACCGGCTGCGCCTGGGCCTCGACGATCCCCACCATGGACAGCGTCCCCGCCTGGATGACCACGCCGACGACTGCGAGCACCAGCGGGAGCTCGTAGGCGATGAGCTGGGCGGCGGCACGCAGGCCGCCCATGAGCGAGTACTTGTTCGCCGACGCCCACCCGGCCATGAGGACGCCCAGGGTGCCCACCGAGCTCGCCGCCAGGACGTAGAAGATGCCCAGGTCGAGGTCCTGGGCGATCAGGTTCGGGGAGAACGGCAGGATGACGAGCACGGCGAACGACCCGGCCAGCATCACCATCGGCGCGGCCTTGAACACAGGCCGGTCGGCGTCCGCCGGCGTCAGGTCCTCCTTCTGGAGGAACTTGAAGGCGTCGGCCAGCGGCTGGGCCCAGCCCCAGCGGCCTCCCGCGTAGTACGGGCCGATGCGGCTCTGCATGTGGGCCGAGATCTTCAGCTCGGCGTAGATGATCACCAGCGCCAGCACCATGACCACGGTGACGACGGCCCCGAGCTTGACGACCAGCATCACCCAGAAGTTGTCGAAGAGGCCGCTCATCGATCCACGTCCCCCAGCACGAAGTCGAGGCTGCCGAGGATGGCGATGATGTCGGGAACCAGGACACCCTCGAGGAGCCAGGGGAGCACCGACAGATTGGAGAACGAAGCAGAGCGGATCTTCAGCCGGTACGGCCCGCGCCCGCCCTCGGAGACGATGTGGTACCCCATCTCGCCCTTCGGGTTCTCGGCCCGCACGTAGCACTCGCCCTTCGGAACCTTGATCACCCGGGGCACCTTGGCCCGAAGCGAGCCCGACGGGATCGAGTCGATCGCCTGGAGGACGATTCCGGTTGCTTGGCGCACCTCCTCGAGGCGCACCAGGTACCGGTCGAAGCAGTCCCCGTTCTCGCCGAGCGGGACGTCGAACTCGAAGCGGTCGTAGGGCAGGTAGTCGTCGACCTTGCGCAGGTCGAAGTCGACACCCGAGGCACGGAGATTGGGCCCGGACACCCCGTGAGCGAGGGCCCGGTCCGGTGGAATGACCCCGACGCCCTTGGTGCGGACGACGAAGATCTCGTTGCCGAGCACGAGGTCGACCATGTCGTCGCACACCTGGAGCACCTTCTCCATGGCGTCCCGGGTCTCCGAGAGGAAGCCGGCGGGGAGGTCCTGGACGACGTTCTTCTGGTTCGACCCGCCGCCGGCGGCCGGCTTCACCCCGCCGATGCGATTGAAGTTGGGGTGGAAGCGGCCTCCGGTCACCCCCTCGATCAGGTCGAGGACCCGTTCCCGTTC
>CAYXHU010000139.1:0-5467 GCA_964464675.1 uncultured Acidimicrobiia bacterium | reverse complement strand
GCTGGGGCTCGGCGCTGGTGATCCGCGTGCCGTACGGAGGAGGCATCCACGGCGCTCTGTATCACAGCCAGTCGATCGAGGCGTTCTACGCACACGTGCCCGGCCTGAAGGTGGTGGTGCCGTCCACGCCGGCGGACGCCAAAGGACTGCTCCGCTCGGCCGTCGAAGACCCCGATCCGGTGTTGTTCCTCGAGCCCAAGAAGCTGTACCGGCTGGCCCGCGGCCCGTATCCCGCCGGTGACCACCGGGTGCCCATCGGCACGGCTGCGCTGCGGCGTGAAGGAACCGACCTCACGATCATCGCCTACGGCACGATGGCGCACTATGCGCTCGAAGCGGCCGAACGCCTCGCCGCCGACGGCGTGGATGCCGCCGTGCTCGACCTCCGGACCCTGCGCCCGCTCGACTGGGTGTCCATAGAGGCGGCAGTGCAGACGACCAGCAAGATCCTGATCGTCCACGAGGACAACCAGTTCGGCGGCTTCGGCGCCGAGATCTCCGCCCAGGTCACCGAGCGGGCCTTCGACTGGCTCGACGCACCGGTGCAGCGTTACTGCGGGCCCGAAGTCCCGGCGTTCCCGTTCGCCGCCGGCCTGGAGGCGGAGGTGATGCCCAACGTGGACGGCATCGTGGCCCGGGCCGCGGACCTGGCCGCCTACTAGCGACCGTACATCGGGTCGACGGGCACGTCGATCCCGCTTCTCCCTATCCTCGGCGGCTATGGAGATCCACGTGCGCGAGGCACGCCCGGACGACCGGGAACCGATCGCCGGATTCACGACCGGCACCTTCCCGTGGGGCGACTACGTCACGCGCGAATTCGACGGATGGCTTGCGGACGACCACGGGGTCGTCATGGTCGGCGAAGTCGGCGGACACGTGGTCGGCATGGCGCGCATCGCACTCCTGTCTCCAGACGAGGCGTGGTCCCAGGGCTCCCGGGTGCACCCGGACTTCCGGCGCCGGGGAGTCGGCTCCGCCATCGCCGTAGCCCTCCAGTCGTGGGCTGCGGCGCGCCACGCCAAGGTCGTCCGTCTCGTCGTCGAAGACTGGAACCATGCGGCTCGCTCCCATGTCGGCACCCTCGGGTTCCGTCCCGTATCCGGATGGATGTTCGCCACCCGGGGAGTCGGAGAGAACTCTCCCGTTCCGGAAGGCAACGGAGGCCGCCGGGTCATGGCCCCGGAAGGGATCCGCCCCGCTCCGTCGGCAGAGGCAGAGCCGGCCCTGCTCGCGTGGTCGTCCGGACCTCTCGAACGGGCCTCCCGCGGCCTGTTCCCGATCGGGTGGAAGTGGCGCAGGCTCACCCGCGACGACGTCATCGACGCGGCCCGTCGCCGTGCGCTGTGGGAGGGCCGGCCCGGCTGGGCGATCGCAGACGTGGACGGCGACACCTTCGAAGTTTCCTGGGTGGTCACCGCCGAGGACGACGCTCCGGCGATGTGGCGGGCCCTGGTGGACCGGGCGGCGGCCGCCGGCGTCGAGCGCCTCACCGTAATGGCTCCCGCAGTCGAGTGGATGAGGCGCGCCGCCCAGCAGAGGGGCTGCGACGTCAACCACCTCACCGTCTACGCCCTCCCCCTGTGATGCCCACCGGAACGCCCCCGAGCCGTCGACGCAGGGTGCTGTGGGCGATCCCCCTGGCCGTGCTCACCGTCGTCGCCGCCGTCGCCGTCTGGCGGGTCACCGCCGGCGACCAGGAGCGGGCCCCCAACGTCGTCTTCGTGCTGTTCGACGATCTCGGCATCTCCGACCTCGGTGCCTACGGCGGGGATCTCGTGCCCACGCCGAACCTCGACGAGTTGGCGGCCGAGGGCCTTCGGTTCACGAACGCCTACGCCAACGGGCCGGTCTGCTCACCGACCCGGGCTGCGCTGCTGACGGGGCGTCACCCCGTCGAGTTCGGGATCAGGAGGGCGATCGTGAACGAGTCGGTGCGGGGGATCCCGGCCGGCACCGCGACGCTCCCGGGGATCCTGGCCGACCACGGCTATGCCACCGGCCACTTCGGGAAGTGGCACCTGGGATGGAACCGGGCCGACTACCTCCCATCGGCGAAGGGCTTCGACGAGGCCTTGCTCGTGGCGAGCGATCCCCCGGATTACGCAGACCCGACCTTCTTGATCGACGGCACCGAACAGACGACCGGGCGAGGACATCTCACCGCGGCCACCGTGGACTACGCGATCGAGTTCATCCGCCGCCACGGCGACGGGCCGTTCTACGTGAACGTCTGGCTCAATGCCCCCCACACCCCACTCGATCCGCCGGCCGAGTGGGCCGATCGCTTCCCGGACTCGCGCGAAGGCAGGTACGCCGCGCTCATCGGCGACGCCGACGAGGAGATCGGCAGGCTCCTCGCCGCCATCGACGAGCTGGGGATCGCCGGGAACACCGTAGTGATCGTCACCAGCGACAACGGAGGCACCCACCCCGAGTTCGGATCCAACGGCGAGTTCCGAGGCGACAAGACGTCGGTGTTCGAGGGCGCCCTGCGAGTGCCGATGATCCTCCGCTGGCCGGATCGGGTGTCCCCAGGCTCGGTGAGTGACGCCGTGGTGCTGTCGTGGGACCTCTTCCCGACGCTCACCGACGCGGCGGACATCGACGTCACCGGCCTTTCCCTGGAGGGACGCTCGCTGCTCCCGGCGCTCGACGGCGACGCATTGCCGGTTCTCGAGCAGCCGGTCATCTGGGAGAACAAGTTCTCCAACGACCTGTTCGAGAGCCCATCGGGCCGCCTCGACAACTACGCGGTGCGCCGCGGCGCCTGGAAGCTCGTCTTCGACGAGAACGACACGGCCACCGAGCCGAAGCTCTTCGACCTCGCCGCCGACCCGTTCGAGCGGCACGATCTGGCGGACGCCAACCCGGACGTCGTGGCCGAACTCGAACGGGCATACCTCGACTGGCGGTTGGTCGCCGGGCGGATCGAAACACCCTTCGACGACGCCGTCCTCGACCTCGCCGACGCAGTGGAGATCGAAGACGACGGTCCCCTCGATACCCACGACGGCGACTTCACGTTCCGGGCCGTGCTGCATCTCCAGGAGCGACCGCCCGCGGAGACCGCGCTGGCGACCAAGCCTCACGAATGGACCCTCTGGGCCACGCCGGACGGTGGGCTCCGGCTGGACGTGTTCGGGTCCGACGGTTCGACCTACCAGGTCCGAGCAGACGGCGTGCCGCTCTCACCCGTGCCGGTGGCCTTCACCGTCTACGGCCGCCGCAACGCTCCCGCCACCGTGACCCTGTTCGTCGCCGACGAACCGGTCGCGGAGATCACCGGGCCGCCGGAGATCCAGCCGGGACGGACGCCGTTGATAATCGGAGGCGCGGGACCCGCCGGATCGATGACCGGGCTGTACCTGTCGCAGAGCGCCCTGTACCCCTGGGAGCTGGCAGAGATCACGTCCCGGGCAGATCTCTGACGGGGCCTCAGCCCATCCAGAACCCCTTGCGGTGGCTGATCCCGAGCACCTTCTTGCACGAAGGGCAGAAGTGCAGGTACGACTTGCCGAGGTCGTGCTTCAGTTGCCTGGCGTGCACCTCTTCGAGGGCCCGCGAGCAATGCGGACAGAGCGGCGTGTCGTTGGTGAACCGAACCGGCAGCATGGCGTGCTCCTCGCTCAGAACGTCGGGGCGGCGTAGGTGACGAGCGTCTCCATGTAGTTGGCGCGCTCGAACGCCGCCGGATCCGGAGCCCCCTCCTGGCTCAGGGACCCCTTCATCTGCTCCACGGACTCGTACTCGTGCTCTTCGAGCCATTGGCGGACCTCGGTGAGCACCGACGTCAGCCGCAGCGGGCCGTGGCGGAGCAGCGCAGACGCCATCATCGTCACGTCCGCACCGGCGAGCAGCAGCTTGAGCACGTCGACGCCTTCGTGGACGCCGGTGGTGGCCGCCAGCGACGAGGCGCCGACCCTGCCCCGCAGGATGGCTATCCATCGGAGCGGGAGACGCAGCTCGGCGGACCTGCTCAGCTGTACGTTCGGCACGACGTCGAGTTCCTCGAGGTCGATGTCCGGCTGGTAGAAGCGGTTGAACAGCACGAGGCCGTTGGCCCCCGCGTCCACCAGGCGGAGCGCCATGTTCCCCATCGACGAGAAGTACGGCCCGACCTTGACGGAGAGCGGGATGGTGATCGCCTCGCGCACCGCAGCGACCAGGTCCACGTACCGCTGCTCGACCTCCGCTCCGGTCTCGTCCACGTTGGCGGCGACGAAGTAGATGTTGAGCTCGAGCGCGTCGGCGCCCGCGTCCTCGATCATGCGGGCGTGCGACGTCCATCCCCCGACGCTCACCCCGTTCAGGCTGGCGATCACCGGGATGTCGAGTTCCTGTTTGGCACGCGAAACGAGATCGAGGTACGAGTCGGGCCCCGTGTTGTAATCCATCATCTCGGGCAGGAACCCACCGGCGTGTTCTGCGTAGGTCTCGGCCCCGTACTCGAGCGCCTCGTGGACCGCGTAGGCCTCGTGCTCGATCTGCTCCTCGAACAGGGACGGCAGCACCACCGCCGCGGCGCCGGCCTCCTGGAGCCGACCCAAGGTCCCGACATTCCGACCCAGCGGAGACGCCGAGACCACCAGCGGGTTGGCAAGCGTCATCCCCAGATACGTGGTGTCCAAGCGCACGCTCATCCGTTCACATCCTCCCCGGGAAGGCCACGCTCGAGGCCGGCCAGTTGCTCGTACAAGCGTCTACGTTCGTTGATGTCCTCCTGGGCCGCCTCGATCAGGCGATCCGCCATCTCCGGGTTGGACCGGGTGAGCATCGCGAACCTCGCCTCCGTCATGGCGAACTCCTTGAAGGGCTCGCTCGGAGCCCGGCTGTCCAGCGTGAACGGATGCTCCTCGCTGGCCGCCAGCCGCGGGTCGTACCGGTACAGGGGCCAGTAACCGGTCGCCGCGGCAGCCTTCTGGTGGTCCATCTGCTGGGCCATGTCGATGCCGTGGGCGATGCACGGGCTGTAGGCGATGATGAGCGAGGGTCCGTCGTAGGCCTCGGCCTCGGCGATCGCCTTCACCGTCTGGGTCATGTTCGCCCCCATGGCTATCTGGGCGACATACACGTTGCCGTACGACATGGCGATCTGTCCGAGATCCTTCTTCCCGTTCGGCTTGCCGCCGCTGGCGAACTTGGCGACCGCGGCCCGCGGCGTCGCCTTCGACGCCTGGCCGCCGGTGTTCGAGTACACCTCGGTGTCCAGCACCAGGATGTTCACGTCCCTGCCGGTCGCGAACACGTGGTCGAGCCCTCCGAAGCCGATGTCGTACGCCCAGCCGTCGCCGCCCATGATCCACACGCTCTTGCGGATCAGGCCGTCGAGCAGTGAGATGGCCCACTCGGCTTCCGGGCCCTGCTCGGCTTCGAGCCGTTCCCGGATGGCGGCGACCCGGGCACGCTGATCGGCGATCCCCTGCTCGCTGGTCTGGTCTGCGGTGACCGTCGCATGGACGAGCTC
>CAYXHU010000138.1:0-5481 GCA_964464675.1 uncultured Acidimicrobiia bacterium | reverse complement strand
TACCACGGGGACTGTAGGGAGTCGGATGTGAAAGCCGACGTGCTGCTCACCGACGACACGCCGGCCACCCGACCCAGTTCTCCGAGACGCAGCACTGCGTGCCTGAGATGGGCGAGACGGTCTCCGAGGTTGGAGCCCGCGGCGACGGCGAGGCGGGTCAGGCGCCCGCCTTCGCCGGGATCATCCCCCTTGCCGCCGGCCCCAGGGGCCGCTTCAGGATCTCCTGGACGACGGCAGTGGCGACGATCGGATCACCGACGCGCCTGGAATACACCAGGTAGCCGGCCACCACGCCGGCCATCGCGTCGTCGACGATGTCGCGGTGCATCAGCACGACGGCATCGGCGGGCCGGAGAGCCTCGGCCAGCGCCGCGAACACCGCGGTGACCGACGCCGGGTCGCTCTCATCGAGGTGGGCATGGTGGGCCTTCAGGCCGGCGCTCTCGTAGGCGGCCAGGTTCTGATTGCCGTCCAGCAGCGAGAGTACGGCGGTGAAGCCGTTGTGGAGCAGCCAGGCGATCTCCTCTTCGCGGCGGACCCTGCGGTGCTGGAACCCGTATCCTCCGATCCGCTCGGAGACCGCCAATCGCCCGGAGATGATCCACGTGAAGCCGCGCGGCTCGAGGCCGGTCACCATCCCGACCCACCTCCTTCGCGCCTCACGATAGCGTCGGCGACGCGCGCTGTGCGTAGCCCCACGACCACGTCGTGCACACGGATGGCCGCCGCACCCCCGGCGATTGCCAGAACGTGGGCCGCCGCGGTGGGAGCGTCCCGTTCCTCGGGATCGAGCGGCCCCAGCACTGCGGTGAGAAACGACTTCCGGGAGGCGCCGACGACCACCGGGTACCCGGCGGCCGCCAAGGCCGGGACCGAAGCGAGCAGGTCGAGGTTGTGGGCCGGCGTCTTTCCGAACCCGATTCCGGGATCCACGGCTATCCGGTCACGATCGACCCCGGCGACCTCTGCGTCGGCGGCCCGCCCGATCAGGAAGTCGCGGACCTCCCCGACCACGTCGTCGTACCGGGGGTCGATCTGCATGGTGCGGGGCGTGCCGAGCATGTGCATGAGCACCAGCCCGGCTCCCGCACCGGAGACCACGCCGGCCATGTCCGGGTCCCCCAGAGCGGTCACGTCGTTCACGATCTCGGCTCCCGCCGCGAGTGCCGCCTCGGCGACCTCCGCCTTCGAGGTGTCCACCGAGACCACGATCCCCCGGTCGGCGAGGGCCGCCACCACCGGGACGACCCGGTCGATCTCCTCCCAGGCCTCGACCGGCTCCGCCCTCGGCCGGGTGGACTCTCCTCCAACGTCCACGAGGTCCGCCCCCGCAGCGGCCATGGCGAGGCCCTGGGCCACCGCGGCGCCGTGCTCCAGGAACCGCCCTCCGTCGGAGAAGGAGTCCGGAGTCACGTTGAGCACGCCCATCACCAGCGTGTGCTCTTCGGTGGTGAGGACCCCGGTCCGGGTCCGCCATAGGTGCGGTGGCCGGGTCACGGCTCGCCCGTCAGCCTTGCTCCCCTTCGGCGGTCGTGCGCATCGCCGCGACCTCGCTCGACTCGATGCGGCCGTTGGGGGCCTGGATCCGCAAAGTGCCGTTCGGGTCGTGCTGCCACTTCGGGACGTCGTGAAGGATCTCCTTGACCTCGGCGCCGTCGAGCGTCTCCCGCTCCATCAGCGCATCGGCGATCCGGTCCAGCGCCTCGTCGTGGGTCGTGAGGATCGCTCGCGCCTCCTCGTGGGCCTGGGTGATGAGCTTGCGCACCTCTTCGTCGATCGCCGCGGCGACCTCGTCGCTGTAGTCCTGGTTCCGGATGTAGTCCTTGCCGAGGAACACCTGGCCTTCGGGCTGGCCGTACTTCATCGGCCCGAGACGATCGCTCATCCCGTACTCCATGACCATGCGCCTGGCGAGGTTGGTGGCCACCTCGATGTCGTTGGAGGCCCCCGTCGTGGGATCACCGAAGATCAGCTCCTCGGCGGTCCTCCCGCCGAGCGTCATCGCAAGCTTGTCCACGAGCTCACTGCGGCGCATGTAGTGCTTGTCCTCGAGCGGGAGCGCCATCGTGTATCCGCCCGCCCGGCCGCGCGGGATGATCGTCACCTTGTGGATGGGGTCGGCGTTCGGCAGCGCAAAGCCCACCAGGGCGTGCCCGCCCTCGTGGTAGGCGGTGATCCGCTTCTCCTCGTCGGACATGACCCTGCTGCGCCGCTCGGGCCCGGCGATCACCCGGTCGATCGCCTCCTCGAGCTGCTTCATCGTGATCTCGTCGCTGCCGTACCTGGCCGCCAGCAGGGCGGCCTCGTTGATCGTGTTGGCCAGGTCGGCGCCCGTGAAGCCCGGGGTCTGCCGGGCGATCACCTCGAGATCGACGTCTTCGGCGAGCGGCTTGCCCTTGGCGTGCACTTCGAGGATTCCGAGCCGACCCCGGATGTCGGGGCGGTCCACGACGATCTGGCGATCGAACCTGCCGGGCCGGAGCAGGGCCGGGTCGAGGATGTCGGGCCGGTTGGTCGCCGCGATCAGGATGACGCCGGCCTTCACGTCGAAGCCGTCCATCTCGACGAGGAGCTGGTTGAGCGTCTGCTCGCGCTCGTCGTGGCCGCCGCCGAGCCCTGCGCCGCGATGCCGGCCCACGGCGTCGATCTCGTCGACGAACACGATCGCAGGGGCGGCCGCCTTGGCCTGCTCGAACAGGTCCCTCACGCGGCTGGCGCCGACCCCCACGAACATCTCGACGAAGTCGGAGCCGGAGATCGAGAAGAAGGGGACTCCGGCCTCGCCGGCAACGGCCCTGGCGAGCAGCGTCTTGCCGGTTCCGGGGGGCCCGTACAGCAGGACGCCCTTGGGGATCTTCGCGCCCATGGCGCGGAACTTCTGCGGCCGCGCCAGGAAATCCTTGATCTCCTGCAGCTCCTCGACCGCCTCGTCGGCGCCGGCGACGTCCTTGAACGTCACCTTGGGCTGGTCCCGGGTCACCTGCTTGGCCCGGGACTTCCCGAACGCCATCACCCGGTTCCCTCCGCCCTGGAGCTGCATGATGATGAAGATGAAGACCCCGAAGATCAGCACGTAGGGCAGGATCGTCGTCAGGAACCACTGCAGTATCGACGGGTTCTCCGAGTCGGTGTCCACGTTGACGCCGGCGTCGAGCAGCATCGCGGTGAGGTCGCCCTCGTAGCCCTCGGGGTACGAGGTCTCAAACCGGGTTTCGCCGCCCGGCAGCGCCCCGCGCACCAGTTCTCCGACGACGACGTTGGACTTCTGCTTGATGGTGACCGATTCGACCTGTCCGGTGGCGATGCGCCCCTGAAGGTCGTCGAGCGTGATCTCCGTCGGCGCGGTCGCACTGCTGACGAAGGCGTTCACCGCCATGATGGCGACGGTGATCACCACGAGGTAGATCAGGATCGTGCGGACGGTTCGACTCACGCTCTCCTCCGGATAGGGCCCCAGGAGCCGGGGCCATGGTATTGCCGTCACGGAGCTACGCCGAGCCGCAGCCTGTCTCCCCGAGGACCCCTACTCCGAAACGGGACTGGTGTCGCCGGGGAACCCGGCCTCGCCGTCACCGCCGCCTTCGGCCATGACCCCGACGAAGGGGAGGTTGCGGTACTTGCCGGTGTAGTCGAGCCCGTACCCGACGACGAAGTCGGGGGGGATCTCGAATCCCACGTAGCGCACGTCGATGGGGACCTTCTGGAGCCCCGGCTTGACGAGCAGTGCGGCGATCTCGAGCGAGGCGGGGCGGCGCACCTCGAGGTTCCGCTGCAGATACCGCAGCGTGAGCCCCGAGTCGATGATGTCCTCGACGATCAGGACGTGACGGCCGGCGATCTCCCGGTCGAGGTCCTTGAGGATCCGCACGACCCCGGAGGTCTGGGTTGCCGAGCCGTACGACGAGACGGCCATGAAGTCGATGTCCACCGGCAGGTGGATGTGCCGCGACAGGTCGGCCATCACCATGAAGGCGCCCTTGAGGACCGCAACCAGCAAGGTGTCCTTGCCGCGGTAGTCCTCGGTGATCTGCGCGCCCATCTCGGCGAGGCGGGCCTCGATTTGCTCTGCGCTGATGAGCACCTTGGCGATCTTCACGTCGATCCTCTGCCGGCGGGGCGGGCGGTCACGAGGAGCGCCGGACCCGAGCCCGCCCAGGCGGGCTCGGCGACGCGTACTCCGACCACCCACACCATTCTCCCACCGGCGACGAGCACGGGCCATCTGGGGCGCAGCCGGGACGGGACACCGCCCTCGCGCAGCACGTCGACCACCCGTTTCGTCCCGTCCCGGATCGCCAGCGTCTCGCCGGGACGGGCGGCGCGCACCTCGAGGCCCTCGGACGGGGCCAGGAGGGCGTGGTAGCGGCCGACGGGCCGCGGCGCCGGCGGCTCCGGCCCGGCGGCTGCGGTGAGCTCCCACCCGCCGAATCGGGCCCGGCCGGGAACGGGCAGCCTCGCTGGGGGCAGCGGCTCGGGGCGCCCGGCCGGGTAGACGACCAGCCACGGTCCTTCCCGGCCGGCCAGCAGGTCGCCGGACACGGGCCGAGGCCCGCCGCCGCCGAGCGCGCCGAGCACCTCCCCGACGTCGCGGGCGCTCCCCGGATAGGTGCCGGTAAGGGCCCGCAGGGCCGCCCGGACCACCCGGCCGGCAACGGCCTCGGGAAGCGTCGCCAGCCAAGCCGCCGGCAGGCGGGCCTCACCTCCCTGCACGCGCACCGGCACCCCGGCCGCCCTGGCCTCGAGCACAGCGTCGTCTGCTGCGGCGAGCGCCCCCGCCCGTCGCAGCGCCCCGGCGACGTTCGGGTTCACCGCCTCGGCGAGGTATGGGATCACTTCCGTCCGCAGCCGGGACCGCCGCCGCCGCGGGTCGTCGTTGTCGGGGTCGTCGCAGAACGGCAGCCCGGCCTCTGCGGCGAGGGCTCTCGTCTCGGCCCGCTCCATCTCGAGCAGCGGCCGCACCCATCTGCCCCGTCGCTGCGGGATGCCCGAGAGCCCTCCGGCTCCGGCGCCGCGCAGCAGGTTGCCCAGAACCGTCTCCGCCTGATCGTCGGCGGTATGGCCGCCGACCAGCACCTCGCCGGGTCGGGCGGCCGCTTCGAGGGCGGCGTACCTGGCATCCCGCAGGGACCCCTCGTCGGTGCCCGATCCCTCCGCAGCCACCACCTCGTGGTCGAGCCCGAGTCGGGCTGCGATCTCGGCGGCCGCGGCCACCAGGGGCGCGGAGACGGCGAGCCCGTGGTCCACGGTCACCGCCCGTGCCTGCCGCCCGGCGGCGACCACGACCCAGGCGAGCGCAGCCGAGTCGGCCCCTCCGCTCAGGGCGATCACGATCGGGGCATCGGGCAGATGCGGTTCCGCCCGGGCCAGGACCGAGCGCTGCAGCGGCGTCAGGCCACCCGTTCCAGCCACCGTTCCGGGTGCCTGATCTCGTCCAGCGTGGGCAGGTGCTCGGGCCCGGTCCACACCCGGTCGAGGGTCCGG
>CAYXHU010000137.1:0-5484 GCA_964464675.1 uncultured Acidimicrobiia bacterium | reverse complement strand
GCCGCCGAGCTGGGGTACGGTCGGTGCCGGCTCACGGCGGCCGTGCCGCAGGAGTCCGCCCTCGCCGCCCTCGCCGAGCTGAACGGCCTGAAGGTGGCGACCGCCCACCCCTTCCTCACCGAGCGGCTCCTCGCAGACCGCGGGGTCGTGGTCACCGTCGTTCCGTTGCGCGGCTCCGTCGAGCTCGCCCCCAAGCTCGAGGTCGCCGACGCGATCGTCGATCTGGTGTCCAGCGGCAGCACGATGCTCGTGAACGGCCTCCGGCCCATCGCCACCCTGCTCGACTCGCAGGCGGTGCTCGTCGCGCCACCCGACGGCAACGGCGCAGTGGCGCAGATCGCCACCATGCTCAAGGCGGTCGTGTCAGGGCGGAGCCGGCGCTACCTCATGCTCAACGCGCCCGGCGGCTCCGTCGAACGCATCTCCGCCCTCATCCCCGGCCTGAGGGCTCCCAGCGTGATCCCGCTGGCGCACGACGGAGGCGTCGCCGTCCACTCCGTCGTCGATGCCGACGACCTGTGGCACGTCCTGCCCGAGCTCGAGGCGGCCGGCGCCACCGGCATCCTCGTGCTCCCCGTCGAGCAGCTGATCGACTGATGCGCCGGATCGAGCTCTCGTCACTGTCGCCGGAGGAGCGCCGGCGACTGCTGCGCCGCTCCGCCGTGCCGTCTCCCGAGGTGCGCGCCGGGGCGGCCGAGATCGTGGAGTCGGTGAGGGCCGGCGGCGACCCGGCCCTCGCCGCGGCAGGCTCCAAGTTCGGAGGCGGACGCCCGGACGGCAGCCGGGTCCCGAAGGCGGAGATCGCCGAGGCCGGAGACGCACTGCCGCCCGGCCTCCGCTCCGCCATCGAGCGTGCCGCGGCGCATGTGCGCGCCGCTCACGTCGCCCAACTCCCGGCCGACAACACCGTGGAGACCATCCCCGGCGTCACGGTGTCGCGGCGCTGGGCGCCGCTGCGACGGGTCGGATGCTACGTTCCCGGAGGCGCCGCTCCCCTGCCGTCGACGCTCATCATGACCGTCGTCCCCGCCCGGGTCGCCGGCGTGCCCTCGATCGCCGTCGCCACCCCGGCCCGCCCCGACGGCACCGTCGACCCGGCCACGCTCGGCGCGGCGGCCGTGCTCGGGATCGAAGAGGTCCACGCCATGGGCGGGGCACAGGCGATCGCCGCACTCGCCTACGGGACCGAGACGATCGAGCCGGTGCAGAAGATCGTCGGGCCCGGGAACGCCTGGGTCACCGCCGCGAAGCTGGCCGTGTCCGGCGAGGTGGCCATCGACATGCCGGCCGGCCCCAGCGAGTCTCTCGTGCTCGCCGATGCCTCCGCTCCGCCGCGGCACGTCGCCGCCGACCTGCTTGCCCAGGCCGAGCACGGGCCCGACTCGCCGGTCGTCCTCGTGGTCACCGATCCCGCCGTCGCCGAGGCCGTCCTGCGCGCCACCGACGACCTCCTCGACGGCCTGGAGCGTTCCGAGGTCATCGCCGCCGCGCTGGAACGGCACGGCCTCGTCGTGATCGCTCCCGACCGCGCCGCGGCGATCGCCTTCGCCGACGAGTACGCCCCCGAGCACCTCAGCATCCACCTGACCGATCCGGAGGACGCCTCCGATCGGATCACCGGCGCCGGCTCGGTGTTCGTCGGGCCTTGGGCGCCCGAACCGGTCGGCGACTACGCGAGCGGAGCGAACCACGTGCTCCCGACGGGTGGGCTCGCCTGTTCGACGGGGCCGCTCTCCACCGAAGACTTCGGCTCGTGGCGTCAGGTACAGACCCTCACTCGGGACGGGCTGGCAGCGCTGCGCCCCGTCGTGGACGCCCTGGCCACCGCAGAGGGGCTCACCGCGCATCGAACGGCCGTGGACGTCCGCTTCGAAGAGGAGCGATGATGACGGTCCCGCGGTACTCCTGGCAGCCGAGCACCGCCGAGGTCGCCGCCCGAGCCGGCATCGCACCGGCCGAGGTCATCCGCGCCGACCAGAACAGCTCGCCGTTCACGCCCCCCTGGCTCGGGAGCGTCGCCGCAGCATCCTCCGCGTCGGTCAACGAGTACCCGGCCGCGCAGTACCGGGAGCTGAGGAGGGCGATCGGCGGCTGGGTGGGCGCCGACGAGGACATGATCGTCCCCGGCGCCGGGGCCGACGAGTTGATCCTGCTGGCGGCCCGGGCCTTCCTGCCGCCCGGCGGCACTGCGGTCGCCGAGTCCCCGACCTACTCGATGTACCGGATCGCCACGCTCCAGCAGTCCGCCGTCTACCGGGAGGTGCCCCGGGTGCTCCCGTCCGCCGAGTTCCCGACGGAGGCCCTGAGCGCAGCCGCCCGCGACGCCGAGGTGACCTGGCTGTGCGTGCCCCACAACCCGATCGGCGACCGGCCGGCCACCGCCGACATCGACGCCGTGGTCTCCTCCGCCGCCGGGATCACGGTCATCGACGCCGCCTACGCCGAGTTCGCCGGCGATCGGTGGGGCGAGTATGCGGCCGCCTCGCCCGGCGTGGTCGTCCTGGGCACCCTGTCCAAGGCGTTCGCGCTGGCGGGGGCCCGAGTTGGGTACGCCGTCGCACGCCCCGATCTCGCCGATGCTATCGACCGGCTCCGGCCTCCGGGGAGCGTCGCGTCGATCTCGGTCGCCCTGGCGCTACGCGCCCTCTCGGAAACCGGCTGGATGCTGGAGCACGTCGAGCTCGTCACCCATCTCAGAGCCTCACTCGCCGCCGGGCTGGCCGGCCTCGGCCTGACCCCCCGGCCGTCCGAGACGAACTTCGTGCTGGTGAGTCTGGGGGCCGAGGCGACCGCCGTCGCCGAGCGGCTGATGCGGCGCGGGATCGTGGTGCGAACCTTCCCGGCCGAGCATCCGCTCGCCGACCAGATCCGCTTCACGGTCCGGCGGGCAGATCAGCAGGACCGAATGCTCGAGGCCCTCGGATTGGAGATGCGATGAACCGAACGTCCACCGTCCGGCGAACCACCAGGGAGACCGACGTCGCCGTCACCGTCGACATCGACGGCGCAGGCGAGGCGACCGTCGCAACCGGGATCGGCTTCTACGACCACCTGCTCGCCTCGCTGGCGCACCACGCCCTCTTCGACCTCGCGGTGTCGGCCACCGGGGACCTCGAGGTCGACGACCACCACACCGTCGAGGACACTGCGCTCGTCCTCGGCGAGGCGCTGTCCGGCGCCCTGGGGGACCGGACGGGCATCGCCCGGTTCGGTGACGCGGTCGTCCCGATGGACGAGGCCCTTGCCAGGGCGGCCGTCGACGCCGGGGGCCGGCCCTACGCGGTGATCGACCTCGAGCTGCGGAGCGACAGGATCGGGACGCTCGGCACGCAGAACCTTCCCCACGCGTTCGAGTCGCTGGCTCGCACTGCCGGCCTCACCCTGCACCTCGAAGCGCGCGGCCGCAACGACCACCACATCGCCGAGGCTGCGGTCAAGGCGCTGGCGCGCGCTCTGCGGGCCGCCGTCTCCCTCGATCCCCGCCGCTCCGGGATCCCGTCGACGAAGGGAACCCTGTGACCAGGATCGCCGTCGTGGACCACGGGGCCGGCAACCTCGTGTCGATCGCTCAGGGGCTCGCTGCGGTCGGCGCGGAGCCGCTGGTCGTGGACGCGCCCTCAGGGCTGGAAGGAGCAGACGGCATCGTCCTCCCCGGCGTCGGCAGCGCCGCCGCCGCCTACGACCGCCTCTCCGCGGCGGGGTTCGTCGCCCCCCTACGCGACTCCCGACTCCCGCTGCTCGGGGTGTGCGTGGGGCTGCAACTCCTCTTCGAGGGCAGCGACGAAGACGACGCAGGAGGGCTCGGCCTGATCCCGGGACGCGTCCGGCGGCTCGTCGGCGCGCCACGCCTGCCCCACATCGGATGGAACGACCTGGTGATCGAGCGCCCCGACCCCCTGATCGCCGGCATCACCCAGGGCGACACGTTCTATTTCGTGCACTCCTATGCGCCGGTCCCCGACGACCCGGCGTCCTCGGTCGCCCGCAGCGACTACGGCGGTCCGTTCACCGCCGTCGCGAGGAAGGATCGTGTCGCGGGGGTTCAGTTCCATCCGGAGCGCAGCGGGACGGCAGGGCTCGTCGTGCTCACCAACTTCGTGTCGGCATGCCGGGAGGCCTCAGATGCTGCGTAGCAGGGTGATCCCGTGCCTCGACGTCGCCGACGGACGCGTGGTGAAGGGGGTGAACTTCGTGAACCTGACCGACGAGGGGGATCCCGCCGAGCTGGCGGCCCGGTACGCCGCCGAAGGAGCCGACGAGATCGTGTTCCTCGACATCTCGGCCACCCCGGAGGGGCGCTCCACCATGCTCGACGTGGTCCGGAGAACCGCGTCCACCGTCTTCGTCCCGCTCACGGTGGGCGGCGGGATCCGCAGCGTCGACGACATGCGCGCTGCGCTCCGGGCCGGAGCAGACAAGGTCTCGGTCAACAGTGCCGCGGTCCGGGACCCGGGACTGATCGGACGCTGCGCAGCGGCGTTCGGCACGCAGTGCGTCGTGGTGGCGATCGACGCCCGCAGCCGGGGCCCGGGCGGCTGGGAGGTCGTCGTCGACGGCGGCCGCACGCCGACCGGCATCGATGCCGTGGAGTGGGCTCGCCGGTCGACCCGGATGGGAGCAGGCGAGATCCTGCTCACCTCGATGGATCGGGACGGGACCCAGGACGGGTTCGACCTCGAGCTCCTGCGGGCCGTCCGAGACGCGGTCGCCGTTCCGGTGATCGCCTCGGGTGGAGCCGGGGACGCCTCCCACTGCGCCCAGGCGATCGTCGCAGGAGGCGCAGATGCCGTCTTGGCCGCATCGATCTTCCACCGCAGCCAGACCGCCATCGCCGAGGTGAAGCAGGCCCTGGCGGCCGCCGGGATCGCAGTCCGGGAGGCGTGGTGATCGAACTCGCATTCGACGAACAAGGCCTCGTCCCCGGCATCGTGCAGGACGCCGGCACCGGGCGGGTGCTCATGGTGGCCTACCTTGACGAGGAGGCTCTCGACGCGACGATCCGGACCGGCGAAGTCCACTTCTGGAGCCGGTCCCGCGGGGAGCTGTGGCACAAGGGAGAGACGAGCGGGAACACGATGGCGGTCCGGCGCATCCGCCCCGACTGTGACCGCGACGCTCTGTTGATCGAGGTGGATCCGGCCGGGCCGGCATGTCACACGGGTGCCGAGACCTGCTTCTCGGACCCAGGCGAGCCCCCGGCTCAGGGTTTCCGTGCCCTCGAGCGCCTCTGGGAGACCATCGCCGATCGGGCCTCCCGGCGGCCGGAAGGCTCGTACACGGCGTCGCTGCTCGCTGCCGGCGCCGACGGCACCGCCCGCAAGGTGCTCGAGGAGGCCGGCGAGCTGGCGTTCGCCGCCAAGGACCATGCCGGCGGCACCGGTGGCTCCGACCGTGTGGCCGAGGAAGCGGCCGACCTCCTGTTCCATCTGCTCGTGCTGCTCGCCGAACGCGGGCTCGCCCCTTCGGACGTGCTGCAGGTGTTGG
>CAYXHU010000136.1:485-5506 GCA_964464675.1 uncultured Acidimicrobiia bacterium | reverse complement strand
CCTACTCGGCCGCCGAGTTGGGCGGCGCCTTCGACTGACCGGCCGGGCCGCTACCCGCCGAGCAGGGTTCCGATCCGGGTGACGTCGTCGCCGAGCCCGGTGGGAACGCTGAATCCCTCGGTGGAGCGGATCGCCGCGAGGTTGGCGGCCACATCCTCCGGGGTGACGGCACCGTCGCGCTCGGGGTGCTTGAACCATCCCGTGCCGAGTCCGACGAACACCCGGGCGATCGACCCGGCGGCCACCGACCAGATCTCCCCGCTCAGCGGGCACTCCTCGGAGGCGAGGTAGAGGACGGCCGGTGTCACCAGCGCCGGGTCGAAGTGCTCCGCCAGGTCGCCGAGCAGTTCCTCGGTCATGCGGGTGCGAGCCAGGGGAGCGATGGCGTTGGCGGTGATACCGTACTTGGCCCCCTCGTGCTTGAGGACGTTCATGAGGCCGACCAGCCCGAGCTTGGCCGCCGCGTAGTTGGACTGGCCGAAGTTGCCGAAGAGCCCCGACGCCGAGGTCGTCACGATCACCCGCCCGTAGCCCTGGTCGCGCATGTGCAAGAAGGCGGGCCTGGTGACGTAGAAGGCGCCCCGCAGGTGCACGTCGAGCACGGCGTGCAGGTCGGGCCACTCCAGCTTGGCGAACGAGCGATCCCGGAGGATGCCCGCGTTGTTGACGACGACGTCGATGCGGCCGAACTCGGCGACGGCCCGGGCGACCATCGCCGCTCCGCCTTCCGGCGTGGACACCGACGAGGTGTCGGCGACGGCCGAGCCCCCGGCGGCGCGGATCTCCGCGGCGACGGTCTCGGCCGGTCCGGTGCCGCCTCCCTCGCCTGTCACGGTCCCGCCCAGATCGTTGACGACCACCTTGGCTCCCCGTGCCGCGAACTCGAGGGCGTGGCAGCGCCCCAGGCCTCCTCCGGCTCCGGTCACGAGCACCACTCGATCGTTGAAGTCGATCATCCCGTCGTCCTCCCCAACCAGTTGACAACACCTCGTGGGAGAGACTAGACCTGACGACTGATTCAGGTGTCAGGTTGGGGAGGATGACCGGGGACCGGACCGCACCAGCGCTGCCGCAGACGGAGCGGGGCCGCGCCACGCGCCAGGCGATCCTCGACGCCGCCGAGCAGGTCTTCGACGAGTACACGTTCGACCGGGCCTCGGTGTCGGAGATCACCAGGCGGGCCGGGGTGGCCCACGGCACCTTCTATCTCTACTTCCCCGACAAGAAATCGGTGTTCGCCGAGCTCGTCCGCTCCTTGAGTCACGGATTGCGCCACGCCATCGCCGAGGTCATCGAGGACGAGCCGGACCGAATCGCCGCGGAGCGGCGCGGCTTCGAGGTGTTCTTCGACTACATCGACGAGCACCGCTCCTTCTACAAGCTCGTAGGCGAATCCGAGTTCGTCGATCCCGACCTGTACCGCTGGTACTACGAGCGGTTCGGACAGGGATACACCAAGGGCATCGAGCGCGCCGTCGAGGCCGGGCAGATCCCGGGCGACATCGACCCCGAGGTGCTCGCCTACTGCCTCATGGGCATCGGCGACTTCATCGGCATGCGGTACGTGCTGTGGGGCGACCGCGGAGTCCCCCGCAGCGTCTTCGAGGACGTGTTCCGGTTCATCGCCCGGGGCATGGGCGCCGAGGTGGAAGGCTGATGTACGTCGGCGACTACCTGGCTCGCCGGTCCATGTACGGAGGCGGTGCCGTCGCCCTCGTCGACGTGACCGGAGCCGAGCCGCGGCGCTTCACCTACGCGGATCTGAACCAACGAGCCGACCGGACCGCCAACTGGCTCCGCCGCCGGGGCGTCGGCGTCGGCGACCGGGTCGCCTACCTCGGCTTCGACGGCCTTCCGGTCTTCGACCTCCTCTTCGCCTGCTCGAAGTTGGGAGCGGCCTTCGTGCCTCTCAACTGGCGCCTGCACGGAAGGGAGATCGAGGGTCTGCTCGGCCGCACCACACCGGCGCTCCTGGTGCACGATGTCGCAGAGCCGATGGCGAGCATCGCCGCTCACCTCGAGCGGGCGCCGGGGATGCCGGTGAATGTGCCACTCGACGAGGCTCTGGCTGCCTGGGCCGCATCGCCGGACGATCCGGTCTCGGAGGACACGGTCACCACGGAGACCACCGTCTGCCTGCTGTTAACGGGAGGCACCACCGGCGAGCCGAAGGCCGCGGAGATCAGCCACCGGCACGTGGTGTGGAACACCTTCAACGCGCTGCTGGCCGACGTGCTCCAGACGGACATATACCTCAACATCTTCCCGCTGTTCCACTCCGGCGGCCTGTTCGCGTTCACCGTGCCGCTCTTGATCCTCGGAGGCACCGTGGTCCAGCCCCGTTCCTTCGAGCCCGAACGGACGCTGCGGCTCATCGAGCAGGAATCGGTCACCGTGTTCGCCGGGGTCCCCACCGTGTTCCAGATGATGGCCGACTGCGAGGCGTGGGAGGGCAGTGATCTCTCCGGGCTCCGGTACTGCCTGTCGGGAGGGGCGCCGATGCCCGTGCCTCTCATCGAGCGCTACGGCGCCGAGAAGGGCGTGGTGTTCCGCCAGGGATTCGGGATGACCGAGTTCGGGCCCGACGTGTTCTCGCTGTCGTCGGCGGACGCGGTGCGCAAGGCGGGTTCGATCGGGCGGCCCAACTTCTTCGTGGATGCCAGAGTCGTCGACCCCGACACGGGTGAAGACCGCCCCGCGGGCGAGGTGGGCGAGCTGCTGCTGCGCGGACCGGGCTCGATGACCGGCTACTTCGGTGATCCCGAGGCGACGGAGGAGGCCTTCGAGCCGGGAGGATGGTTCCACACCGGCGACCTGGCGCTGATCGACGAGGAGGGCTACTGCTTCATCGTCGATCGGCTCAAGGACATGTTCGTGAGCGGCGGGGAGAACGTGTTCCCGGCCGAGGTCGAAGCGGCCCTGTACCGGCTCCCCGGGGTGGCGATGTGCGGCGTGGTGGGAGTACCCGACGAGAAGTGGGGCGAGGTAGGGGCCGCGTTCGTCGTGCCCGCCGCCGGCACGACGCTGGAGCCCGAGCAGATCCTCGCGCACCTCGGGGGCCGGCTGGCCCGCTACAAGGTCCCCCGGCGCGTGTACGTGGTGGACGAGCTCCCGGTGTCTGGGGCCGGGAAGATCCTCAAGACACGACTCAAGGAGATGGCCCGATGAGCGACGTGGCCATGGGCATCGTTGCCACCAGCCACTACCTGCCGCCCGAGGTGATGACCGCCGAAGAGATCGCCGAGGCGAGCGGGCTCCCGCTGTGGGTGGTGACCGAGAAGCTGGGCATCACCAAGAAGCACATCGCCACCCCGGCGACCCACCCCAACGACCTGGCCGTGCGCGCCGCCACCCAGTGCATCGAGGAGGCCGGGATCGACCCCGCCGAGATCGACGCGGTCCTGTGCACCACCGAGGAGTGGAAGGAGTACTGCCTCTGGACGGCCGGCATCGACCTCGCCCACGAGATCGGCGCCACCAACGCCTGGGCGATGGACATCCACATGCGGTGCGCCACCACCGTGGCCGCGCTCAAGCTGGCTCGGAGCCTCATGGCCGACGACGACGACATCGACACGATCATGATCGCCGGCGGGTACGTCACGTCGCAGTTCATCGACTTCACGAACATGCGCACCTCGTTCCTGTTCAACATCGGCTGCGGGGCCGGGGCGATGATCGTGAAGCGGGACTGGCCGGCCAACCGGGTGCTCGGGACCCACCTGATGTCGGACGGCTCGATGGCCCGTCACGTCATCGTGCCGGCCAGCGGCACCGTCGAGTTCCCCACCGACGCAGCGGTTCGGGATGGCAAGTTCTACTTCGACCTCGTCGAGCCCGAGGCCATGAAGAGCCGGCTCAACGAGGTCTCCATGGACAACTGGATGCGGTGCATCGACGAGGCGCTGCGCACCAGCGGCCGCAAGCCGGACGGCTCGCCCTACACGAGGGACGACGTGAGCTTCCTGAACATGCTGCTCGTCAAGCCGTCTGCCTACCGGGACATGCTGGACCGCCTCGGGCTCACCGAAGAGCAATCCGTGTACCTGAGCGACATCGGCCACATCGGGGAGCAGGACGGCATCATCGCCATCGACGAGGGGCTCCGGACCGGGCGGCTGCGAGACGGCGATCTGATGGCGATGATCGGCGCCGGTATCGGCTACGTCTGGGCGGCCGGGATCGTGCAGTGGGGGGAGGTGTGATGCAGCAATCGACGTTCGTCACCGACTGGCTCGACAAACGATCCAAGCTCACCCCGGAGCGGGTCGGGCTGATCGACTACGCCACCGGCCGGAAGGACACCTACGCGGAGTGGGACGTGAGGGTCAACCGCACGGCACGGTTCCTGGCCTCCCTGGGGCTCGCCAAGGGCGACCGGCTGGCGGTGTACAGCGGCAACCGGGTGGAGTACCTGGACGTGTTCTTCGCCGCCGGGAAGCTGGGCATCATCCTGCAGCACCTCAACTGGCGGCTCACCGTGCACGAACTCGAGCAGATCGTCGCCGACGGGGAGCCGTCCGTCCTCGCCTACTCGCCGGAGTGGAGCGACAACGCGGACGTGCTGCGGTCCCGCATGCCCACCGTGAGGAGCCTGGTCTCGCTGGGCGGGGATCCCGGCGGCGACGTCCCGATCTCCGGACGCGACGGCTTCGAGGGTGATCCCGTGGACCGGCCGGAGATGTCCATGGACGATCCGTGGGGCATCTACTACACCGGCGGCACGACGGGTGTCCCGAAGGGGGCGATCATCACCCACGGCAACATCACGTGGAACAGCGTGAACACGATCTCGTCGTGGGGGATCCACGGAGGGCACCGCGCGCCGCTCCAGCTGCCCTTCTTCCACATCGGCGGGCCCAACATCTTCATGGTCCCGCTCGTCCACACCGGAGGCACCACGATCCTCTGCGCGGGATTCGACGTGGACGAGACCTTCGACCTCATCGAAAGGGGCGGGATCACCCACTACGTGGCCGTGCCGACCATGTACCAGATGCTGCAGTCCCACCCCCGGTGGG
>CAYXHU010000136.1:0-475 GCA_964464675.1 uncultured Acidimicrobiia bacterium | reverse complement strand
AGCGGAGGAGCCGCCTGTCCCGAGCCCGTGATGCAGAAGTTCTGGGACCGCGGGGTGGACTTCAAGATGGGGTACGGGCTCACCGAGGCGAGCGGCAACAACTTCTGGCTGCCACCGGCGGACGTGGCCCGCAAGAAGACCGCCGTGGGCTTCCCGATCTTCCACATCGACATGAAGGTCGTCGCCGACGACGGGCGGGAGTGCGGTCCCGGTGAAGAGGGCGAGCTGCTCATCAGGGGACCGCACGTCACCCCCGGCTACTGGAACAAGCCGGAGGCCACCGCCGAGACGATCGTCGACGGGTGGCTCCACACCGGCGACATGGCCCGGCGCGACGACGAGGGGTACTTCACGATCATCGGCCGCAGCAAGGACATGTTCATCAGCGGCGGCGAGAACGTGTACCCGGCGGAGGTGGAGAGCGTGATGCTCGCCTTCCCCGGCGTCTCGGAAGCGGCCCTCGTCGGGGTCCCCC
>CAYXHU010000135.1:0-5538 GCA_964464675.1 uncultured Acidimicrobiia bacterium | reverse complement strand
GAACACGAACATGATGATGACGGCCACCAGGGCTCCGACGATGCCGGCGAACACCAGGTCCAGTGGGTTGCGGCGCTCCGCCATCCGCCTCCTCCCGCCGACCCCACGCTAACCGCCGGATCTCACCGGCTTCTTACATCCGCCTCCCGAATGCGCAACAACCGTGCCGCATCGTGAAGGGTGGACCGAGTCATCGAGCGAGGAGGGTCCGCTCATGAAGAAGCGAATGAGGATCATGACCGTAGGGCTGCTGACCGGAGCACTGCTGATCTCCGGCGTGGCGACGGCCCTGGCGATGGAGACCGACGACGCCGACATCGAGGCGCTCCGCGCCGAGCGCCTCGAAGCGATCGGCGAACGGATCGCCCGGATCGAAGGCAAGCTCGCCGGCATCGAGGATCTCGACGGCGTGTGGGCCGACCAGGCGGCCGGCTACGGGAACGACGCCCTGGGCATCCTGACCCAGCTCGGCGACGACGTGGCGGCCGCCGCCACGATCGAGGAGAGCGAGGATCTCACCGAAGAGGCCGCCGAGCAGGCGGAGGGTCAGCGGCGGGTGCGGGCCCTGTACGCCCACACCACCCGCGACCTGGAGCGGTTCTTCGCCTCGGCGGAGCGGCTCGCCGACCGGATCGACGAGTTCGCCGGCGTAGGCGTGGACACCGCCACAGCCCAGGCCGAGCTCGAAGCCGGAGTCGCCGAACTCGAGCTTGCCCAGGAGCTGCTGGACGCCGTCGACCCGGCGACCGCCGCCCTCGACGAGGTCAAGGAGGCGCACCGCACCGCACACGAAGGCAACCGGCATCTCAGGGAGAGCCGCGAGGCGCTCTGGGAGGCCTTCTGGGACTGGTTCGCCGAGCTCTAGACGGGCTGCTCCCGGATCAGCGGACGGCCCCTCCCGATCGGGAGGGGCCGTTGCCGTGCGATCAGCCGAGCGCCAAGCCGTCCTCGCCGGCCGACACCCGGACGGTGTCCTCGTCGCCGTAGCGGCCTTCGAGCACCGCCAGCGCCAGCCGGTCGCCGACCTCCTTCTGGATGAGCCGCTTCAGCGGCCGGGCCCCGTACACCGGGTCGTAGCCGTGCTCGGCGAGCCAGGCCCGGGCGCTCTCGTCCAGCTCCAGGGTGATCTTGCGGTCGGCGAGCCGGCGCCGCAGGTGCTCCACCTGGATGTCGACGATCCTGCGGAGGTCCTCCCGGGTGAGCCGGTGGAACACCGTGATCTCGTCCACCCGGTTGAGGAACTCGGGCCGGAAGTGGCTGCGCACCACGCCCATCACCCGGGTCGAGACGGTCTCGTCGGGGAGTTCCGGGTCGATGAGCTCGGAGCCCAGGTTGGAGGTCATGATGAGCACGACGTTGGAGAAGTCCACGGTGCGGCCGTGCCCGTCGGTGAGTCGGCCGTCGTCGAGCACCTGGAGCAGCACGTTGAAGACGTCGGCGTGGGCCTTCTCGATCTCGTCGAGCAGCACGACGCTGTAGGGGCGGCGGCGGATCGCTTCGGTGAGCTGGCCGCCCTCGTCGAACCCGACGTATCCCGGCGGGGCGCCGATGAGGCGGCTCACCGTGTGCTTCTCCATGTACTCGGACATGTCGATGCGGACCATGGCCCGCTCGTCGTCGAACAGGAACTCGGCGAGCGCCCTGGCCAGCTCGGTCTTGCCGACGCCGGTCGGGCCGAGGAACAGGAACGAGCCGATCGGCCTGCCCGGCTCGGCGAGCCCTGCGCGGGAGCGCCGGATCGCATTGGAGACGGCGGCCACGGCCTCGTCCTGGCCGACCACCCGGCGGTGCAGGTGGTCTTCGAGGCGGACCAGCTTGTCCATCTCGCCTTCCATGAGGCGGCTCACCGGGATCCCGGTCCAGCGGCTCACCACCTCGGCGACGTCCTCCTCGTCCACTTCCTCCTTGAGCATGCGCAGCCCGGCCTGGAGCTTCTCCAGGTCGCTCTGGCGCTCGGCGAGCCGGGTCTCCAGGGTGCGCATCGTGCCGTAGCGGAGTTCGGCGGCCTTCTGCAGGTCGCCGTCGCGTTCGGCACGCTCCGCAGCGGTACGAGTGTCCTCGATCTGCTGTTTGACCTCGCGGATCTCTCCGATGGCTTCCTTCTCGAGGGTCCAGTGGGCGGTGAGCCGGTCGATCTCCTCGCCGAGGTCGGCGACCTCGGCCTCGATGGCCGCCAGGCGCTCCTTGGAGGCTGCGTCGGTCTCCTTCTTGAGAGCGGCCCGCTCGATCTCGAGCTGGCGGCGGCGGCGCTCCAGTTCGTCGATCTCCTCGGGCATCGAGTCGATCTCGATGCGGAGCCGGCTCCCGGCCTCGTCGATGAGGTCGATGGCCTTGTCGGGCAGGTGGCGCCCGGTGATGTAGCGGTCCGACAGCATGGCGGCGGCGACCAGCGCCCCGTCGGTGATCCGGACGCCGTGGTGGACCTCGTAGCGCTCCTTGAGGCCGCGCAGGATGCCGACGGTGTCTTCCACGGAGGGGGCGTCGACGAGCACCGGCTGGAAGCGGCGTTCCAGGGCGGCGTCCTTCTCGACGTGGGTGCGGTACTCGTCGAGGGTGGTGGCGCCGATCATGCGCAGCTCGCCGCGGGCCAGCATCGGCTTGAGCATGTTGGAGGCGTCCATGGCGCCTTCGGCGGCGCCGGCACCGACCACGGTGTGCATCTCGTCGAGGAACGTGATGATCCGGCCTTCCCCGGCCTTGATCTCGTCGAGCACCGCCTTGAGGCGCTCCTCGAACTCGCCGCGGTACTTGGCGCCGGCCACCATCCCGCCGAGGTCGAGGGCAACGATCCGCTTGTCTTTGAGCCCTTCGGGGACGTCGCCGTCGGCGATGCGCCCGGCCAGGCCTTCGACGATGGCGGTCTTGCCGACCCCGGGCTCACCGATGAGCACCGGGTTGTTCTTGGTACGGCGGGAGAGCACCTGGATGACGCGGCGGATCTCGTCGTCGCGCCCGATCACCGGGTCGAGCTTGCCGCGCCGGGCCAGGTCGGTGAGATCCCGCCCGTACTTCTCGAGAGCGTTGAGGGTGTCCTCGGGGGTCTGCGAGGTGACCCGCTGCGAGCCTCGCAGCGCCGCCAGGGCCTCGAGGGCCGCCTCCCGGGTGATGCCGAGCGACCGGAATGCTTCGCCGGCCGGTCCGTCGGCGGCGGCCAGCGCCAGGAGGAGGTGTTCCACGGAGGTGTAGTCGTCCTTCATGGCGGCCCGTTCCTTGTCGGCCGCCTCGAGGACGCGGATCAGCGCGGGGGAGAAGCCGGTCTCGGTGTCGCCGTAGACCTTGGGGATGCGATCGAGGGCGTCGGTGATGCGGGTCCGGAGCGCGACCGGGTCGGCTCCGAGCCTGGAGAGCACCGGGTAGATGAGCCCGTCGGTGCGCCCCAGGAGCGCCAGGGCGAGATGCTCGGGCGCGGCGGCCTGGTGGTTGCGCTGCTCGGCTTCGGCGCGCGCCGCCAGCACCGCCTGCTGCGATGCCTGGGTGAAGGTGTTGAGATCCACGAGCGGGCCTTCCTCAGTCAATAAATCTAAGTCTAACTATATCAACTCTTGGGTAGGTTGTGTTGTTCCGCCCTTTCTCTCCGCTCGAGGGGGGAGAAGGTGAAGGGGAAGTGCCGTCGACCCTTCCCCTCCCTTAGGGAGGGGTGGCGCCGGCCCAGAGGGCCGGCGACGGGGAGGGTGACGCCTCCCCCGGGCGGCGCGTAGCATCTCCCGATGCGATCGTTCACGCGGCGCGGCGGCTGGTGGGTCGTGGCCCAGTTCGTCCTTTTCGGGGTCATCGCCGGAGCACTGTTCTTCGCCGGCGGCGACTGGGGCGTCCCGGCCCAGCTCGGCGGTCTGCTGGTGGGCGCCGCGGGGGCGGTGCTCGCCGGATGGGGGCTGCTGGCGCTGGGCGAGAACCTCAGCCCGTATCCCCATCCCCGCGACGGGGTGACGCTCGTCGAGCGCGGCCCGTACCGGGTGGCCCGCCACCCGGTGTACGGGGGGCTGGTGATCGGCGGGATCGGGGCCGGCATCTTCTACGGGTCCTGGGTGGCCTTGGCCGCGACCGGAGCGCTCGCAGCCCTCTTGTACGGCAAGTCCCGGTTCGAGGAACGGCGGCTTGTCGAGCACCTGCCCGGCTACGACGCCTACCGGTCCCGGGTGCGCCGTGTGCTGATCCCGTGGGTGGTGTGAGGCTCAGGCGGGCACGGCCCGGCCGGCGGCCCAGGCTCTGAGCCGGGACACGTCTTCGGCCCGGGTCGCAGAGAGAGGGACGGTGCCCTCGGCTTCTGCCACGAGCTCCTCGGTCGTCAGTTCGGCCTGTGCTGCGAACGCCCGGTACAGCGCTCCGACCACGACGGCTTCGATCTCGGCCCCGGAGAACCGGTCGGTGACTTCGACCAGCTTGTCGATGTCGAAGAGCTCCGGCCGGTGACCGCGCACTCGGAGATGGTGGTCGAAGATCTCCCGACGGGCCTCCGAACCGGGCAGGTCCACGAAGAACACCTCGTCGAAACGGCCCTTGCGGAGGAGCTCCGGAGGCAGGGCGGAGACGTCGTTGGCGGTGGCGACGATGAACACGCCGTCGGGGCGGTCCTGCATCCACCGCAGGAACGTCCCTAGGAGGCGGGTGCTGACCCCGCCGTCCGAGCCGGCGTCGGTGGCGAAGCCCTTCTCGATCTCGTCGATCCACAGCACCACCGGTGCCATGGCGTCGACGGTCTCGAGTGCAGTCGCCAGGCGTTGTTCCGATTCGCCGACGAACTTGCGGTAGATGCGCGACGGGTCGAGCAGCACCAGCGGCAGCCGCCACGTGGCGGCGAGCGACTTGGCGATGAGCGACTTGCCGCACCCGGGGATGCCGGTGAGCAGCACGCCGCGGGGTGCCTCGATGCCCATCGCTGCGGCCCGGGGTGACCGGATCGCGGCGCCCCGGATCGCCAACCAGCCCTTCAGCCCGTCGAGCCCGCCGACGTCGTCGAGCGTGCCGACTTGGCTCTCGACGAGCTCGAGCACACCGTCGGTGTTGAGCAGTTCCACCTTCGCTTTGCGGACGTAGGGGAGGTCGTCGGAGGTGAGGCCTCCGTCGCGCAGCACCGCCTGTTGGAGGAGTCGCTCGGCGTCGCCGAGGGTGAGGCCGCGCAGCGCTCCCGCCAGTGCGGCCTCCTCGGAGGGCTGCAGCACGGCCACCATCCCGCGCATCGCCAGGTCCTCCATGGTGCGGCGCACCAGGCGCTGCAGGTCGGCGTCGCCGGGTGGTGTCAGGCGCCACCGGACTGCAAGGCCTTCCAGTTCGGGAGGCATCTCGTGGTGAGGTGCGGTCAGCACTAGGGTCTGGGCCCGCTCGGCCCGCAATGCCGCCTCCTTGACCGCCCTGAGCACCACCGGGTCTGCCAGGGCGTGGTGGGCGTCGGCGAAGACGAACACACCCGGATCGGTCAGGTCGGACACGAAGGTGAGCGCCACCCGGGGATCCTGGGTGCGGTACTGGGGGTCGTGTCCGTCGCGGGCCAGGCCGCGCGCCGACGACCAGGTCCACAGGGGCAGGTTCAGCTCGCCGGCG
>CAYXHU010000134.1:0-5543 GCA_964464675.1 uncultured Acidimicrobiia bacterium | reverse complement strand
ACGGAGCCGATCACGTCTCGATCGCATCGCTGCCCGGGATGGAAGAACGCACGATCATCGCCTCCGGGGCCTCGAAGACGTTCTCGTGGACCGGCGGACGGGTCGGATGGGCCGTCTACCCGACGGTGAGCGAAGCCAAGGTGCATCGGCGCCTCAACATCAACTACTTCGCCTCGATCCCGCCGTACAACCAGGAAGGGGCCCGTGTGGGCCTCGAGTCGCAGGAGTCCGCGCCGGCGATCGCCGGAATGGTCGAAGCGTTCCAGCGGCGGCGCGATTTTGTCGTCTCCGCCCTCAACGGGATCGAAGGTGTCTCGTGCCAACTGCCGAAGGGGGCCTTCTACGTGTTCCCGAACGTCTCCGGGGTGCTCGAAGATCTCGGAGCGACCGAGCTCTACGCCGGGCTCCCGGAGCAGGTGCGCCGCACCACGAGCCCCGCCACGCTCTTCCAGCTGTTCCTGCTGTACCAGTATCGGGTGGCGACGATGGACCGGCGTTCGTTCGGGATCCGCGGCAGCGAGGGGCAGCACTTCCTCAGGATCTCGATCGCCACCGGCGACGACGACCTGCACGAGGCGATGACCCGGATCGCGCACGCCGCGAAGGACCACGACGGCTTCGGGGCCTTCGTGCGCTCGGGGACCCGCCTCACCCTGTGAACAAAGGCGCTCCGGCGCCCCAGACAACGGAGGACTGATGAGCCGAGCGTTCGGACCGCGCCGGTCGCAATGGATCACCGTGACCGAGCCCGACCAGGGAATCGTCGACGACGCCCTCGAGCACCTGACCACCTACGACCTCGTCTACCGATCGCTGTCCGCAGTGCTCTTCAACTTCGCCCAGTCGGGGCACCCGGGCGGATCCGTGTCGTCGGGACGGATCGTGCAAGGCGTCGTCTTCGGCGCCATGGACTACGACATCGGCGATCCAAACCGCCCCGACCAAGACCTCATGTCGTACGCCGCCGGTCACAAGGCCCTCGGCCTCTACGCCATGCTCGCGTTGCGGGATGAGGTGGTGCGCATCGGCCGGCCGGAGGCTTTGCCGGACGACCGCAGACTCCGGCTTCGATTCGAGGACCTCCTCGGATTCCGGCGCAACCCGACCCAGCCGACGCCGCTCTTCCGCAGGTTCGCGGCGAAGGCACTCGACGGGCATCCGACGCCGGCCACGCCCTTCGTGAAACTCTCCACCGGCGCCTCTGGGATCGGGATGGGCAGCTCTCTCGGCTTGGCGGTGGCCGCCGCCGACTACTACGGCTCCGACGCTCCCCGCATCCACATCATCGAGGGGGAGGGCGGACTGACCCCGGGACGTGTCGCCGAGGCCGTCGCCTTCGCGGGAACCTCGGGCCTGTCCAACGCGATCGTCCACCTGGACTGGAACCAGGCGTCCATCGACTCCGACGCGGTGACCAGGGAGGATGACCGGCCCGGCGACTACGTCCAGTGGGATCCGATGGAGTACTTCTACCTGCACGACTGGAACGTCATCGAGGTGCCCGACGGATTCGACATCGCCCTCGTGCACACCGCGCAGCGGCGGGCGCTCGCCATGGAGACCGGCCAGCCCACCGCCGTCGTCTACCGCACCGTCAAGGGCTGGCATTACGGCATCGAGGGCCGCAAATCCCACGGAGCCGGTCACAAGCTGTGCAGCCCCGAGTACGTCGCCGCCCTCGAGCCACTGTTCGATGCACGGGATCTGCCGATGTGCCCGCCCGATGCGAGCCCCGAGCAGGTCGAAGCCACGTACTGGGCCACGCTGGAGCAGTTCCGCGCCCTCCTCGAAGCAGAGCGGGGGTTGTGCGAGCACTTGGCAGGCATGGTCGTCGAGGCAGGCCGGCGACTCGACCGGCGGGAGCGAACCCCCCGGGCCGGGGCACCCGACGTGGAGCGGATCTACACAGCGGCCGATCCCGCCACGACCCCGACCACGCTGGCCCTCGAACCTGGTGACCAGGTCGCGCTCCGGGAGGCGCTCGGTGCCGCCCTCGGGTACCTCAACGAGGCATCGGGAGGGGCCATCCTGATCGGGGCGGCCGACCTGCTCGGCTCGACGGCGATCTCGCAGGTCGCCGACGCCTTCCCGGGCGGCTTCTACCACGCTCGGGAGAATCCCGAGAGCCGGACGCTGTCGGTGGGCGGGATCTGCGAGGACGGGTTGTCCGGCGTGGTGTCGGGTGCAGCCTCGTACGGACGCCACGTCGGTGCAGCCGCCTCGTACGGCGCGTTCATCGCGCCGCTGGGCCACATCGCGGCCCGCCTGCACGCCATCGGCAACCAGATGCGCAAGGAGGTGGAACCCGGCCCTCATCGTCCGTTCGTGCTGATCTGCGGTCATGCCGGCATGAAGACCGGCGAGGACGGCCCAACCCATGCCGATCCACAGCCGCTGCAACTGCTGCAGGAGAACTTCGTTCCGGGCACCGCGGTGACCCTCACGCCGTGGGACCCGCAGGAACTGTGGCCGCTCACCGCGGCCGCGTTCGCGGCGCGCCCGGCCTTGATCGCTCCGTTCGTTACCCGCCCGAAGGAGGAGGTGCTCGACCGTCGGGCGCTCGGCCTGGCCCCGGCCTCGGCAGCCAGCGAAGGCCTGTACCTGCTGCGGTCGGCGGAGGACACCCGCGACGGCACGGTGGTGATCCAGGGCTCGGAGGTGGCCTACGCCTTCCTCCGTGAGACCCTTCCGCTGCTCGCCGACGCCGGCATCGACCTCGACGTGTTCTACGTCGCCTCCGCAGAGCTGTTCGACAGGCTTCCTGAGGACCGCCGCGGCGCGGTGTTCCCGGAATCCAGGGGCCTCGAGGCAATGGGGATCACCGGCTTCACGCTTCCGACGATGTACCGCTGGGTGCGTTCCGACGTGGGCCGGGCCCACACCCTCCATCCCTTCCAGAAGGGCCACTACCTCGGTTCGGGGGTCGGCGAGATGGTCGTGCACGAAGCGGGGCTCGACGGAGAAGGCCAGTTCGCCGGCATCAGGGCCTACGTGGAGGCGCTCGGCCGGGTCCGCTGACCCTCACGCTTCCGGGCCGGCAGGAGACACGAACTCGGCGAGTCGATCGGCGAGCATCTCGAGCGCGCGTCCCAGTTCCTCGAGAGCCGCTTCCAGATCGGCGACGGTCTCGTCATCCGAGGGTGGCGGCCCCTCGAATAGGGCCGCCACATCCGACAGGAGAGCGGCTACGGCGGCCAACCCGCTGCGCCAACCCGGGGCAGTGCTCACCAGATCCTCCGGGCGTCGACACAGGTCGACGAGCGGCTCCTCGCCCCCCGTGTGGTCGGCCGACCCGGTCACTCCGCCACCTCCCCGGGTGCGGCCACGGCTGTCTAGCCTCCCTCGATCCCGTTCGGCGGGCCCGGCGATGCCCCGCCGGAGAGCGTCACGAGCTGGATCCGCAGGTATGCGGCGCCCCCGGCAACCAGGGTTGCGGCGACCGCGACGGCCGCCCAGTGGAACTCGAGGAGACTCAAGGCGAACCCGGCGAGCCCACCGAACAGGGCGGCCGACCCGGCACCCCGCACCAGGGCGGTCAGCCTGTCGGTTCCGGTCCGCCCTGCCCGATCGCTGCGGAGCCCGAACAGCGCCACCGGCAGGCCGCAGGCGGCCAGGGCCAGGTACGCAACGGTCATGAGCCCTCCCCGGGGCGGCACAGCGATGCTGCCCGGCCGATCAACCGGTCCACCGGGGAAAGCCGGGCGTCGATCTCGTCGTTCTCGCGCTCCAGGTCGGCGAGACGGGCCTGCGCCGCCGCGGCGAGCCGAGGCACCCGAACCCGCACCCGCTCGTGCTCACCGAGCCCGGCCGGCTCGCCGAGCCGATCGAGGTGGCGGTGCCGCTCCACCCAGCGTCGCACCCACCAGCCGGACTCGTACCAGACGTCGAGATCCGGGATCGGCCGTCCGGTACCCGGCTGCTCGTCGAACTCACCGCGATCCATCGCTTCCCGGATGCGCCGCTCGGCGAGGGACTCGTACACCGGGACGAGGTCCTCGTGGTCAGTTCGCATTGGCGAGGACCTGGCCACGCTCCCAGCGGAGGGCCGCTCGGGCGTAGTGCTCGCCCGCCTGCTCGAAGTCCCCCTGCTCGAGCGCCGCCACGCTGGCACGCACATCGGCCGCCGACTCGTCCACGGCCAGCTCTCCGTCGGTGAACAGCGCCGCCGTTCCTCCGTAGTCGAGCTCGACGATGGCATCGTCCGAGAACGGCGCCAGCCACCTCGCCACGTCTCGCACCTGCTCCACGACGGCGTCCTCGAACCCCACCGCCTCCACGACGTCCGCGGAGTGTTCCAGGCGACGCACCGCGTCCCGCAGCAGGGTCCGGTACCGGATGGTCAGGCCGTCGGGCGCCTGCACCAACTCGCGATCCTCGGTGCGGAACGCTGCGAACCAGCGGAGGGGAACGTAGAAGGGGGCGGTGAGGATGTGCGACCGCACACCGGGAGCGTGGGAGTGCAGCATGTCGAGCTCGCGGGCGGCTCGATCGGCGACGGGCTCGGGCACGAGCACCGAAGCAGTCGGCCCCACGTACGCCTTGTGGAAAGCGATGAGGCCTTCGAGCATCCGCAGCCGGGGAGTGCGCGGGCAGATGTACCGGACTCCCTCGCGCTCGATGACGAACGCATCGTCCCGCACCGGTTCGTGCCACACGCCGAACGATCCGCGGGTGAGCACCCGCGGCGGCCACCCCCGGCCCGGCCGGTCACGAGCCGGCACCTCGGGGGCCTGCTCCTCCGGGACGTAGACGCGCAGGTAGGCAGCTCCCGCCATGGCCGCGGATGGTACCGGCCTGCGGGAACGGGCCGAAGGGAGGACCCCTCGCTAGGATCGGGGACGCCCCCGAAAGGAGCCAGTGTTGGGCGTATTCGACGCCATAGCGAACCGGAAGCACGGAGAGATCGTCTTCGGCCACGACCCGGAATCCGGCCTTCGCACCATCATCGCCATCCACTCGACGGCTCTCGGTCCCGCCCTCGGCGGGACTCGTTTCTACCCGTACGAGACGGAGGAGGCAGCCGTCGAAGACGTCCTCCGGCTGTCCAAGGGCATGACCCTGAAGGCCGCCGCCGCCGGACTGGACCTCGGCGGCGGCAAGGCGGTCATCATCGGCGATCACCGAAAGATGAAGTCCGAGCGCCTCTGGCGCGCCTACGGACGGGTCGTCGACTCCCTCGGGGGCCGTTACATCACCGCCGAGGACGTGGGCACCGACGCCAACGACATGGAACTGATCCGCCGCGAAACCCGCTGGGTGGTCGGCGTCCCCGTGGAAGAGGGCGGCTCCGGCGATCCGTCGCCGGCCACGGCCCGGGGGATCATGGCGGCGATGCGCGCCACCGCCCAGTTCCTCTGGGGCGACGCCGACCTCGGCGGCAAGAGGATCGCCGTCCTCGGCGTCGGCAAGGTCGGCACCAACCTCGTCGGCAAGCTCCGCGACGCCGGCGCCTCGGTGGTGATCGCAGACGTGTACCCGCCGTCCATCGAGAGGGTCGTCGCCAAGCACGAGGTCGAGGTCGTCGGCATCGACGAGATCTTCGA
>CAYXHU010000133.1:0-5567 GCA_964464675.1 uncultured Acidimicrobiia bacterium | reverse complement strand
GACACCTCCCTCAGCTCGGGTTCAGGCTGCTGCTGGATGAAGGCCTCGACGTCGCGGCGCGTGATCCGACCGTCGCGTCCCGTCCCGGTCACGCGGGTCAAGTCCACCCCGTGGTCGGCGGCCAGCTTGCGCACCACCGGGCTGAGCGGCCCCAGGTCGGCGGGCACCGCGGCGGGAGGAGCCTCAGGAGCGGCTGCGACGGGTTGCTCGACAGGCGCCTCCGCAGGCGGCGCGGCGGACGGCTCGGGCGCGGCCGCCACAGGGGCGGGGGCCTGCTCCGCCGGTGCCGAGGGCTGCGGCGCCGGAGTCTCGGGCTCGGCAGGAGCCTCCGCGGGCTCGGCGGGAGCCTCGGCCGCATCGCCGATCACGGCGAGAGCGGTGCCGACGCTCACGGTCTCACCCTCGGGGACGAGGATCTCCAGCAGGGTCCCGGCCGCGGGAGACGGGATCTCGGTATCGACCTTGTCGGTGGAGATCTCCAGCAGGACCTCGTCTTCGGCGACCGTGTCGCCCACCTGCTTGGCCCACCGGAGGATCGTGCCTTCCGTGACAGTCTCCCCGAGCTGGGGCATGGAGACCGTGACCGACATTGAGTTCCTCCTACACGCTTGTGATCGAGCGTACCGCCTCTGCGACCTGAACAGGGGTAAGCAGGTGCGCGTCGGCACGAATCGGTGAGAAGGGAGCGTCGGCTCCCGAAGGCCGAACGATCGCCACCGGTCCGTCGAGGGCCCACAGCGCGTCGGCAGCAGCCCTCCCCGCCAGCTCCGCGGCGACACCCCCCGCCGGGGGACCCTCGTCGAGCACGACCAGCCGGGAGGTTCGCTGCAGCGACGCCGACACGGTCGCCCAGTCGAGCGGCGCGATCGACAGCAGGTCCACCACCTCGACGGTGTCGTCCGACCGGCACGCCTCGAGCGCCACGGCCACCCCGGCACCCCAGGCGACCAGCGTCACCGCGCTCCCTCGGCGCACCACTCGGGCCCTCCCGAGCGGCACTCGAACGTCCCCGGGAACGGGCCCGCGAGCCTCATACAGGCGCTCCGGCTCGATGAGGACGACCGGGTTGGGGTCCCGGATCGCCGCGGCGAGCAACCCGGCTGCAGTCTCGGGCGTAGACGCCACCACCACTCTCACCCCGGGCACACCGGCCACCAGCGTCTCCGGAGCCGGCGCGCCTCCCGGACGGCTCGCCACGCGCACCACGAGAGGGACGGGATGCCCGGTCTTCCAGTGATGGCGTCCCGCCCAGCCCCCGAGGAGCCGCAGCGCCTCGCCGAGCCCCCGGTCGGGGATCTCGACCACGGGGAGCAGCCCTTCGAGCGCGGCGCCGATCCCCGCCCCGACAGCCGCCGCCGCACCACCCGGGACGTCGAACACCCTGGTCGGGCCGTACCGGTCCATCAGCCCGGCAGTCACGTCGTGGGAACCGCCGGCCCGGGCGTCCCTGCCGATCACGACGACGGCCTCGTCGCGTCCCATCTCGGCGTCGAGCGTGTGGCGAAGGGCCGCCCGCATCGTCATCGTGCCCGGTGGCCTCGAAACGGGAGGAGGCTCCCGGCCGCCCTCGGCGAAGACCCGAAGCGCTGCGGGCTCACCTTCATCGGCGCGAGATGCCCATTCGATCGTGTCTTCGACGAGCCGGCCGATCCGTTCGCGGGTCGCGGTGCGTCCGGCCTCGTCGAGCATCCCGCGGACCCCGAGGTACTCCTCGAATCGGTCGATGGGATCGCGCCCTTCCCAAGCCTCGATCTCGTCGGGGTCGGCGGTGACGTCGTCGGCGGCGCTGTGCCCCAGGCGCCGGAACGACACCGCTTCGACGACGGTCGGCCCTCCTCCCTCGCGGGCCCGGTCCGCCGCCTCGGCAGCGGCGGAGTAGCACTCGAGCACGTCGGTGCCGTCGACGACGACCCCGGGGACGCCGTAGCCGTCGGCCCGGTGGGCCACGTACTCCAGTGCGGACACCGCGGCGCTGCGCACGCGGCCGGCGAAGCCGTTCGACTGCACCGCGAACACCACGGGCAGCCGCAGGGCCGCCGCTGCGTTCACGGCCTCGTGCCAGGAGCCTTCGGCAGTGGCACCCTCGCCGCAGCTCACCATCACGACCCGGGCCTCACCGCGGGCGGCGATCGCCATCGCACACCCCACCGCCACCTGGTGGTTGGCGGGACCGGCCGGCTCGACCATGAGCACGCCCCGCCCGGGGTCGCCGAGCCCGATGCCACCGTCGCGGCCGCCGCTGGGCGACGCCCACCTCCCGTAGGCGTTCAGGACGAGTTGCTCGACCGTGATCCCACGTCCCAGCAGAGCCGCGAGATCCCGATGGGCCCCTGAGAACACGTCCCCGTCGTCGAGCGCACAGGCGAATCCGATCAGGGCCGCCTCCTGGCCCAGGCCGGGGAACAGCTCGCCGGGGACCTCGCCAGCCCGGACCGCCTCGACCAATCGGCCCTCGAGCAGGCGGGCCGTGAGCATGAGCTCGTGGATCCGCCTCAACCGGGACTCCGGCAACTCTGCGGCACGGCCTCTTGCCTGGATCATCCGCATGCCCCGTTCAGTGCAGGCTCCTGCCCGCAGCCGACAGCAGCGCCTCCCCAACCGCTTCGGCGATCGTCGGGTGGGCGTGCACGAACGCGGCCGCCTCGGAGGGCAGGGCCTCCCACCCCACGGCGAGCATCAGCTCGTGGATCAACTCGCCGGCCAGAGGTCCGGCGACCGTCGCCCCGAGCATCCGACCTCCGGCCTCGGACACGATCTTGACGATGCCCTGGTTGTCACCCTGGATGATGGCGCGGGCCACTCCGGCGAACGAGTGCCGGTGCACCTCGACCTCATGGCCGGCGTCGCGTGCCTGCTGCTCGGTCATCCCCACCGAGGCGAGCTCGGGGTGGGTGTAGACCACCAGCGGGATTGCCGCGAAGTCGACGGGAGCGGCGGTCCCGGTGGCGATGTGGGTGATGGCCGAGATCCCCTCTGCGAAGCCGGAGTGAGCGAGCTGCGGTGTCCCGGCGACGATGTCGCCGACCGCGTACACACCGGGCTCGGCCGTCTGCATGGTGGCCGTATCCACCTCCACGAACCCGCGGTCCACGCCGATTCGGGTCCCCTCGATCCCGATGCCTTCGGTGACCGGGGCCCGCCCGACGGCCACGAGCACCTTGTCCACGGTCACGGTCTCGTCCCCGAACGGCACCGTGACCCCATCCGCACCGATCTGGGGCGGCGCGACACCCGTGGAGGTCCGCACCTGGACGCCGCGCTTGGTGAGCGCCCGTTCCAGCACCCTGGCACCGTCGGGGTCGGATCCCGGGACCACCTGGTCCATGATCTCGAACAGGTGCACCTCGCTGCCGAGGTCGACGAGCAGCGAGGCGAACTCGGCGCCGATTGCGCCTGCTCCGATCACCGCCACCCGGTCGGGCCGCTCCGGCCAGTCGAGGGCGTGGTCCGAGGTGACGATCCGGTCGCCGTCGATCTCGTAGCCCGGGATGGTCCGCGGTACCGACCCTGTGGCCAGGATGACGGCACCGGCGTCGACGCGCCGGGTCACGCCGTCGGAGTGAGCAACGTCCACCCCGCCCGGCAAAGCCAGCCTGCCGAACCCGTGGATCACCTCGACCCCCCGCTTGCGCAGCAGGCCCTGGAGTCCGTTCACCAACTGGGTGACGTTCTTGTTCTTGCGAGCCAGTGCGGCATCCCAGTCGACCCGGGGCTCGGAGGCCACCACGCCGAAGTCGCCGGCTGATGCGACGGTGGTGAACACCTCCGCAGTGTGCAGCCACGACTTGGCCGGGATGCACCCGCGGTGCAGGCAGGTACCCCCGACCGATTCCTTCTCGATGAGAGCCACGTCGAGCCCGAAGTTGTGGGCGTAGAGAGCGGCCGCATATCCACCCGGGCCGCCTCCGATGATCGCAACGTCGTACACCGGTCCTCCAGGGCGGGGCTTGGCGGGAAGCGTAGCCGGGGCGTGCGATCTCCTCCGATCCCCCATTGGGTACCCTGATTTGCCGTGCAGACCCGCTACCTGCTCATCGCCTCGCTCATCACCCTCTTCGCCATCCTGGCGGCGTCGGCCGTATGGTTCCTGATGGCCGCCTCGTGAACCTTCCCCACCCGGATCTGCGCGCCGTCGCCTCCGGGGAGTCGATCGTCCTGTTCGCTCCCCGAGGGTCGGTCACTGCGGGCGACCGGCTGGATCTCGCCGGTACCAGGCCGCGGCCGGAGAGAGAACTCGCCGCCGCCTACCGCCGATGGGCGGACCGGCCGGTTCCCGGAAGGTGGTGGGCCACCGTCGTCGAGGTGCATCCTCTCGAAACCTTCGATACAGAACGTCTCCGGGCCCGCCACGTCCTCGCCGAAGCCCCGGCGGGGGCGGACCTCGTCGTGGTCATGGTGTCCGGTGACGAAGGGCCCGCCCTGAGCGAGGTGTCGTTCGCAGCGCGCCTCCGCTCCGTGCACGACGCACGGCGATGACCACGATCACCGCCGGTGACGGCGTGAAGTTGGAGGCGCGCTGGGATCGCCCGGAGGGGCCGCGGCACACCATCGTGGTCCTCTGCCATCCCCACCCTCTCTACGGAGGAACGATGGACGCGCCCCTGGTCGTCTCGATCACCCGCTACCTGGTCGAGTACGGGTTCGCGGTCCTTCGCTTCAACTTCCGCGGTGTGGGAGGCTCCGATGGGGCGTGGGGAGGTGGCACCGCCGAGGTCCACGACGTCGCCGGGGCGGTTGCGGCCGCTGCTGCAGAAGCCGATGCCGATGGAGTGGACCTGGGAGTGGCCGGCTGGTCGTTCGGCGCCGCCACGTCGCTGCGGTGGCAGGCCGCCTCCCGCAGCACGATCCCCTGGGCGGGCATCGCCCCCCCGGTCCGGCTCGACCCGCGGTTCGCCCTCCCCGAGCCGGCCGCGCTCGCACCGGCGCGGCGCCTCTTCGTGATCGGCGACCGCGACCAGTACACGGCGCCGGGAGACCTCACCGACTACGCCGTCGAAGCACGAGCGCGCATCGAGGTACTCCGAGGAAGCGACCACTTCTTCTACTTCCGCGAGCGGGTGGTCGGCGGCCTCGTGGCGGCCCACCTGGCCGGCCGGCCTCAGGCCTGATCGAGCCCCAGCAGCCTGGCCGCGTTGTCGTGGAGCACCGCCCTGGTGAGCGCCTCGGAGAACCCCGCCCGGTTCCAAGCCTCCATCCAGGCGTCCGGCGTCGTGATCGGGAAGTCGGTCCCGAAGAGCACCCGATCGGCCAGCGGGCCGTCGAGACGGTCGAGCAGCACGTCCGGCAGCCGATCGGGAGGCCATCCGGAGAGCTCCAGGTACACGTTGCCCTTGTGGACCGCCACGGCCACCGCAACGTCGGTCCAGGGCCACGACGGGTGGACGAGCACGATCTGCAAGCTCGGGAATTCTGCGGCCATCTTGTCCACGTGGAGCGGGTCTGCGTGGGCGAGCTGGATCCCCGAACCCCCGGTCTCGCCGGCACCGACCGACGTGAACCCGCTGTGCACGAGTACCGGCAACCCGAGGGCCTCTGCCGTCTCCCATACCGGATACGCCATGCGGTCC
>CAYXHU010000132.1:0-5571 GCA_964464675.1 uncultured Acidimicrobiia bacterium | reverse complement strand
GGAGCCGCCGAAGTTGCCCAGGCCGAGGTATCCGGCCGGCGAGGCGAAGTTGTCCACCGCCACGTCCACGTCGGGCGGCTCGATCGGGTTGAGCATCACCGTGCTCGTCACCTTCTTCGAGGACAGCCGCGTGCCTCCCTCGACCGACCCGTTGATGATCCGCAGGTTGCGGGGCACCCGGTCGGTGATGGTCACCTCGGCGTACTCGAGCATGGTGTTCTCGACGGTGACCGAGCACTCCGCAGTGTCGCGCAGCACCCGGAACGCGTCCGGCTCGCAGGTCTTGGACACGACGACGCCGGCGTCCCGCTTCACGATCGTGATCGGGAAGTAGAGCTGGTGCGCTCCGCTCCTGAACTGGATCCCGGCGTGCCGGATCTCTCCGTCGGGCACGTCGCGTGCATCGACGGTGATCTGGAGCGTGCGGTTCGCGTACGGGCCGAAGTTCGGACCGAGCGCGAACTTCTGCTTGCGGACGCTCACGACCAGGTCGTCGGGAACGTCCACGGGACGAGCGATCCAGTCGGTCCACTCGTCGAGCTCGTTGTGGACGGTGCGCTCCACGGTGACCGTGCCGTCGAGGGCGGGCACGTAGAGGCTCGGGTAGTTGGCGTCCCAGAGATGGTCGGCCATGTTCTCGTAGTCCATGCCGAGATCCGAGATCGTCAGCGGGGCGGTGGCCGCCGCCGACGGGAGGATCCGGCCGGAGCCCACGTCGAACGGAGTGGTCGGTGTGACGCCGTCGGTGTCGGTGACGCCGCCGCGGTAGGCGGTCATCATCAATGCCGACTTCACCTGCCCGGGCACCCAATCCGGGTGGCCGGCCATCAGCAAGGCGGCCGATCCGGCGGCATGGGGCGCCGCCATCGACGTCCCGCCGATGATCTGGAACAGCTGGCCTTCGAGGCCGGCTGCCTCACCGACCGGGACGGGCGTGTGCCCGGCCAGGATGTTGACTCCCGGCGCCACGACGTCTGGCTTGCTGATCCCGAGCGTCTGGCCGGGCCCGCCGCGGCTGGAGAAGTCCGCCATGGTGTCACCCTGGGCCGGCGCCGGGGAGCTGCCGGACAACGTCCCGGTAACGCCCGAGTTCTCCGCCATGAAGTCGCGCACCAGGTCCGCCTGATCCACCTCGAGGTGCAAGCTCGGGATGAAGTGCAGGTCGAGGTTGGTGCCCTGCAGGCCGGGGTTGAGCAGGATCATGCCTGAGCCGCCGGCCCTCTTGACGTTGAAGCTCTTGGCCACCCGGGCGATGTCGCCCCGTTCGCAGAGCACGATCTCGCCGTCGAAGGTCCCGCGCTCGAGATCGATGCACAGGGAGCCCTCGTCCGGGGCGAACACCACCTCGGTGGGCGTGTCGATGCCGTCCGTGATGGTGGCGCCCTCGACCGTGAGGCTGGCGCCCCCGGCGGTGAGGGTCATCTCGCCGGAGAACGACCGATCGGTCGTCGTGGCACCCACGGTGAGCGTCCACGGCTCACGGTGCCCGACGGTGTCGGGACCGGGGCCTTCGTTGCCGGCCGACGGGGTCACCAGGATCCCGGCGTTGTAGGCGTCGAAGAACCCCAGGGACACGACGTCGCCGTAGGGGTTCTCACCGCCGGAGATCGAGAAGTTCAGGACGTCCACGCCGTCGAGGATGGCCTGCTCGACACCGGCCAGGGTGTCCGAGTTGAAGCAGCCCTCGAGACCGCAGCCCTTGTACATCACGACGTGGGCGCGCGGGGCGATCCCCGAGACCATGCCGTAGGGCACGCCGAGCATCGTCGCTTCGACTTTGCCGTTCCCGGCCGCCGTGGAGATCACGTGGGTTCCGTGGCCCTCGGCGTCGCGGGCCGAGTCGAACTCGCCCTCGATCAGCCCGACCACGTCCTTGTACGTGTCGGTGAAGTCGTAGGCGCCGATCAGCTTGTTGTTGCACTCGAACGCGGCGTCGTCGGGATTGCCCTCGGTGTCGCCGAAGTCGCAGCCGTCGCCCGTGCCGCTCCCGTTCCAGTCCGGCTCCGGGTAGGCGTTGCCGTTCGGGTCGGGATCGGAGAACGAGGCGTGCTCCGGCCAGACGCCGGTGTCGATGGCGGCCACGATGATGCCCTCACCGGCGACGCTCTGACCGCCCAGCTGGCGCCACAGCTTGCCGACGCCGATGAAGGCGGGGCTCCGGTCGGTGTCGGGCTGCTCGAGGCGATCCTCGTACACGGCCACGACGCCGGGCATCTCGGCGATCTTGCCGATCGAACCGAGCGGGGCGAGCATCGCCACCCCTCCGAAGGCGACCTCGTAGCTGCGGGTCACCTCGACGAGGGGCTCGATACGGGCCACCTCGGCCGCGAAGACCGCGTGCTTGTTGGCGAGATAGTCCCGGTACGAGACCACCGCGCTCGAATCCGGGTCGAGCTTGTCGGTGCCCAAGACCGCCGGGCTGGTCGCCGGGTAGCCCTCGAGGCTGCCGTCGTACGAGGCGACGGGCTGCTCGTCGAGCTTCACGACGATCGGTACCAGCTTCTGGTTGTCAACGACGTAGGCCGGCGCCTCGTACCTGCTCACGACCTCGATGGCTCCGGGTACTTCGACGAGACCTGCGTCTGCACGGTCTTCCGCCGATGCCCCGGTGGCCAGCGAGGCGAGCAGGAGCGAGAGTGAGCCGAACACCACGAGTGTTCTTCGCAACACCTTCCTCCCTCCAATCCCAGGTCGGGTGTGCCTCCCCTAGCGGGGTCCACGCGTCGGGGACGGAGAGGCACGCCTCCCCGGGTCCAGGCCGCGTTACGTGGGCGTAACCCTACTGGTTCTTCGGAGCACGCCGCCAGTGCCGCGGTCCGGCCGCCTCCCCCGCAGGAGTGACCCGAAGGGCGGACCCAATCCCCCTCGATGGGGCCCTCGCGTTCACCCGGCCGGGTGGCGACCCGCCCGGCCTCTCCCCATACGGTGTCCGCACGGACTACAGGGAGGACGATCGTGAGCGAACTCGGGTTCACCGGACGCATCGCCGCTGCGGCGGGCCGCCGTCCATGGTTCACGCTGGGAGTCTGGATCGCCGTGCTCGCCGGGGCATTCCTGCTGGCGGGAGGGCTCGGTGACGCCGTCACCGACACCCAGGAACTCACGGTGGCGACGGAGTCGCAGCAAGCCCAGGACCTCATCGAGGAGCGGCTCACCGGCACCCAGCCGGCCCAGGAGTTCGTCGTCGTCGAGGCGGCCGACCACACGGCAACCGACACCGCCTTCACCGCGACCCTCGAGACCCTCGTCGCAGATCTCAGGGCGGTGGACACGGTCGCTGCGGTGGTCTCGCCGCTCGACGGCGTCCCGGGGCTGGCGTCGGACGACGGTCACACCGCTCTCGTGGTCGTGACGCTGGCCGGCGACCCGGACGACGCCATGACCGCCGCCGAGCCGCTCGTGGCAGCGGTGGATGCGGCAGACGATGACCCGGCGTTCCGGGTGACCACCATGGGTTACGGCAGCATCGGCGGCGAGTTCACCACGCTGGCCGAGGAGACGCTGCAACGGGGTGAGCTGGTGGGCATCCCGATCGCCCTGGTGATCCTCGTGCTGGTGTTCGGTGCCGTCGTCGCAGCGGGCATCCCCCTGGTGGTCGCCGGCGTGGCAGTGATCTTGGCGCTCGGCCTCAGCGCCGTCGTCGCCCGGGTGTTCGACCTCTCCTACTTCGTCACGAACATGATCACGATGATCGGCCTGGCGGTCGGCATCGACTACACGCTGTTCGTGGTGCAGAGATTCCGTGAAGAGCGACGCCACGGGGCCACCGTTCCCGGGGCTGTCGCGCTGGCCGCCGACTCGGCGGCCCGGGCGGTGTTCTTCTCGGGCATGACGGTGGTCATCGCCCTCACCGGCCTGCTGGTGATGCCCGACACGATCATGCGCAGCCTGGGCACCGGCGCCATCCTCGTGGTCTTCGCCGCCGTGCTGGCGGCCCTCACGCTGCTGCCGGCGGTGCTGCGCCTCCTCGGCGACCGCGTGGACAAGGGCCGCATAGGCTTCCTGGAACGCCGGCGAGGCGACGGCGGAAGCCGCATGTGGCAGGCGATCACCCGGGCGGTGACCGCCCGGCCGATCGTCTCGGTTGTCGTCGCCGGCGGGATCCTGGTGGCGGCCGCAGTCCCCTACCTGACCATCGAGACCGGCCAGAACTTCATCGAGTCGCTCCCGGCCGACAGCGACGGCCGCCACGCCTTCGCGGTGGTGAACGAGGAGTTCGACATGGGGGCCATCACGACGCCGATCGTCGTCGACGCCCCCGACGTGTCCGATCCGGCGATCCGGGAGGCGGCCGCAACCCTGGTCGGGGCCCTCGAAGCCGACCCGGTGTACGGGGCGGTCGAGGTGCACACGGCTCCGACCGGTGACCTGCTCGTGCTCGACGCGGTCACCAAGCTCGACCCGTCGTCGGGCGAGGCCCGGGCCGCGCTGGAGACCTTGCGCACCGACACGATCCCGGACGCCTTCGCCGGCGTCGATGCCAGGGTGCTGGTTGCCGGCGACACCGCCTCGATGGCCGACTACACCGAGGTGCTCTCCGACCGGACCCCGTGGATCCTGGCGTTCGTGCTGGGCCTGTCGTTCGTGCTGCTCATGATCGTGTTCCGCTCGATCGTGGTGCCCCTCAAGGCCATCGTGATGAACCTGCTGTCGGTGGGGGCCGCCTACGGCCTCCTGGTGCTGGTGTTCCAGCACGGGGTCGGCGCCGATCTATTCGGTTTCCAGCGCAGCCCGGTCATCGAAGCCTGGATCCCCATGTTCCTGTTCACGGTGCTCTTCGGGCTCTCGATGGACTACCACATCTTCCTGCTCAGCCGGATCCGGGAGCGCTGGGACGCCGGCGCCGGCAACCTCGAGTCGGTGGCCTTCGGGCTGTCCTCGACCGGGGCGATCATCACCGGGGCGGCGCTCATCATGGTCGCCGTGTTCGGAGGATTCGCCGCCGGGGACCTGGTGATGTTCCAGCAGATGGGCTTCGGTCTCGCCGTGGCGGTGATCCTCGACGCGACGATCGTCCGCTCGGTGCTGGTGCCGGCCACGATGGCTCTCCTCGGGGAACGCAACTGGTACCTGCCCCGCTGGCTCCGCTGGCTCCCGACGATTCGGATCGACACCGCCCTGCCCACGCCGAAGCCTCTGCCGGAGCGGGCTGCCGCCTGAGACCCGCACGCCGGAACGGCCCCGGGCGCCCCTCCCCGCCCGGGGCCCCGGCGCGTACCCTCCGTCCATGACCTTCGACCCGGACATCCACACCGAGGCGCTGCACCTCATGGAGACCGAGATAGTCGCCTGGATGACCACGGTGACCCCGGACGGAGTGCCGCAGACGTCGGTGATCTGCTTCGTCTGGGACGGGGAGACCATCCTCACCTACAGCGAGCCCGGCAAGCCCAAGATGCGCAACGTCGCCGCGAACCCGAACGTGTCGTTCCACCTGAACTGCGACCCGTATGGGACACACATGGTGACGCTCGAAGGCACCGCAGCGGTCGACGAGACGGTGCCGCCCTCCGACGAGCACGGCGCCTGGACGGCCAAGCACCGCGACCCGTACCGTCACTGGGGCATGGA
>CAYXHU010000131.1:0-5573 GCA_964464675.1 uncultured Acidimicrobiia bacterium | reverse complement strand
GAGACCACGACGACGGCGGCCGAGACCACGACGACGGCGGCCGAGACCACGACGACGACGGCGGCCGAGACGACCACCACGGTGGCGCCCGAAGAGCCGTTGAAGCTCTGCCAGGTGACCGACGTCGGCGGGATCGACGACAAGAGCTTCAACGAGACCGCCTGGGCCGGTGCCCAGCGGGCTCGCGACGAACTGGGATACGAGATCGCCTTCCTGGAGTCGCAGGCGGCCACCGACTATCGGCCGAACATCGACGCGTTCATCGCCGAGGGCTGCGACCTGATCGTCACGGTCGGGTTCCTGCTCGGCGACGACACGGCGGCGGCGGCGGCGGAGAACCCCGATCAGTTCTTCGCGATCATCGACGTCGGGTACCCGGAGCTCATCCCGAACGTCCGCACCCTCAACTTCGCCACCGACGAGGCGGCCTTCCTGGCCGGGTACCTCGCCGCAGGCGTCAGCGAGACGGGCGTGGTCGGCACCTTCGGCGGTATCAACATCCCGCCGGTGACGATCTTCATGAATGGGTTCGTGCAGGGCGTCAACTACTACAACGAGACCAACGGCACGTCGGTCGTGGTCCTCGGGTGGGATCTCGAGGCCCAGGACGGCCTGTTCACGGGGAACTTCGAGAGCCTCGACGACGGGCGCGCTTTCGCCCAGAACCTGGTGGATGAGGGCGCCGACGTCATCCTGCCGGTGGCCGGCCCGGTCGGCCTCGGCTCCGCGGCGGTGTGCCAGGAGACGGGCGCATGCCTGATGATCGGTGTGGACACCGATCAGTACATCTCGGCTCCCGAGTACGCCGATGTGTGGCTCACCTCGATCCAGAAGAACATGGACGTCGCGGTGTTCAGCACCGCGGTGAACGTCCAGGGCATCGACGCGCTGGGCAACCCGTTCCTCGGGACGCTGGCCAACGACGGTGTCGGCATCGCTCCCTACCACGACCTGGCGGACCTGGTTCCGGCAGAACTGGACGCGGAGATCGCCCAGATCAGAGCGGACATCGTGGCCGCAGGAGGCCTGGCAGCCTTCCTCGGCGGCTAGCACCGACACGGTCCGCAACCGACTGCAGAGCCCCCCGCACGGGGGGCTCTGCTTCGTCTAGGCTGCTGCTCACCACCGAGCCTGGGGAGGAACGGGTTGGAGCTGGAGCTGCGGGGCATCACGAAACGGTTCCCCGGCGTTCTCGCCAACGACCACGTGGACCTCACGGTCCGGTCCGGGGAGATCCTCGGCCTGCTCGGCGAGAACGGGGCAGGCAAGACCACCCTCATGAACATCCTCTACGGCCTGTACACGGCCGACGAGGGTGAGGTCCTCATCGAAGGCGAGATCCAGTCCTTCGAGTCGCCCGGCGACGCCATCGCGGCGGGGATCGGCATGGTCCACCAGCACTTCATGCTGGTCCCCGTCTTCACGGTGACCGAGAACGTCGTGCTCGGCGTCGAGCCGACCATGCAGGCAGGTGTGATCGACTTCAAGAAGGCGCGCCGCGAGGTCAGGGAGATCTCCGAGCAGTACGGGCTCGAGGTGGACCCCGACGCCGTCATCGAGGACCTGCCGGTCGGCGTGCAGCAGCGGGTCGAGATCATCAAGGTGCTGTTCCGCGAGGCGGAGTTCCTCATCTTCGACGAGCCCACCGCGGTGCTCACCCCGCAGGAGGTACAGGAGTTCTTCGGGATCCTGCGGATGCTGCGCGACTCGGGCAAGGGGATCGTGTTCATCACCCACAAGCTCAAGGAGATCCTCGAGATCTCCGACCGCATCTCGGTGATCCGCGCCGGGCGCGTCGTCGGCGAGGCCGTGCCCGGAGAAGTGGACGAGGGTTCCCTGGCCGAGATGATGGTCGGCCGGCCGGTGGAGCTCGTCGTGGCCAAGGAGGAAGCCGTCCCGCAGGAGGCGGTGCTCGAGGTCCGGGACCTGATCGTGCTCGACGAGCGGGATCATCCCGCCGTGAACGGGGTGTCGTTCTCGGTGCGCTTCGGCGAGATCGTCGGGATCGCCGGAGTGCAGGGCAACGGCCAGACGCAGCTGGTGGAGGCGATCACGGGGATGCGCCCGCCGGTCTCCGGGACGATCGAAGTCGGCGGCGTGGACGTCACGTTCGCCAATCCGAGGCGGGTGCACAACGAGGCGGTGGCCCACGTCCCCGAGGACCGGCAGCGGGCCGGCCTGGTGCTGCCGTTCACGGTCGCCGAGAACATGATCCTCGACGTGTACCACTCCCGGCCCTACTCGCGGGGCCTGTCGATGGACTGGCGGGCGGCCAAGAGTGCGGCGACCCGGCTGGTCGAGCAGTACGACGTGCGCACCCCGTCGATCGAGGTGCCGCTCAGCAACCTGTCGGGCGGCAACCAGCAGAAGGTGATCGTCGCCCGGGAGTTCGGCAGGGAGAACGTCAGGCTGGTGGTGGCCAGCCAGCCGACCCGCGGGCTCGACGTCGGGTCGATCGAATACATCCACGAACGGATCGTGGAGCAGCGCGATCAGGGCGCCGCGGTGCTGATCGTCTCGACCGAACTCGACGAGGTGATGGCGTTGTCCGATCGCATCCTGGTGATGTACCGGGGTGCCGTAGTCGCCGAGGTGTCCCCGAAGGAGACCACCGCGGCCCAGATCGGCCTCTACATGGCGGGAGCTACCCCATCGTGAACGACGACGAACGCACCGACGAGCCCCAGCTCGACGAGGCCGGCGGGCCGGAGGGAACCGGCCCGGAGGGCGAGGCGGAGCGCACGGTCGGCGGCCGCCTGCTGAGCGAGCTGTCCGGGGTCGGGGCCGATTGGCGGACCGCCCTGCTGGTGCCGGCGCTGGCGGTGGTGACCGCGCTGATCATCAGCGGCTTCATCATCGCCCTCACCGACGTGGACTTCTGGCGGGGCCTGGGGACCGCGCCGGGCCAGGCCTGGAGCGATCTGTGGCACGAGATCGTCGATTCCTACGTGGCGCTGTTCCGCGGGTCGTTCGGGGGCCTGCGGGCCATCTCGGAGACGCTCACCGCCTCGGCTCCGCTGATCCTCGCCGGGCTGGCGGTGGGCATCGGCTTCCGGGCCGGCCTCTTCAACATCGGCGCCGAGGGCCAGATGCTCATGGGCGGCATGTTCGCCGTCGTGGCCGGTTTCACGTTCACCGGGCTTCCGGTGGTCGTCCATCTCCCGCTGGTGGTCCTGGCCGGGTTCCTGGGCGGGGCCGTCTGGGGCGGCATACCGGGGCTGTTGCGGGCCAAGACCGGGGCCCACGAGGTGATCGTGACGATCATGCTCAACAACATCGCCATCCGCCTGGTCGATTACCTGCTGAAAACCGACTGGATCCAGGTGGAGGGCCGGGACGACCCGATCTCCAAGGGCGTGGAGGTGTCCGGCCGGCTGCCGCGCCTGCTCGGGTTCCTCGAGGACGTCCGTCCGCCGTCGGACATCCGGGTGCACGCCGGCATCCTGCTCGCGGTGCTGGCCGCCTGGGGGATCTACTGGCTGCTGTTCCGCAGCACCATCGGCTACGAGTTCCGGGCGGTCGGGTACAACCCGCACGCTGCCAAGTACGCCGGGATGAACGTCACGTGGCTCTACTTCGCGGTGATGGCGATCGCCGGCGGCATGGCCGGCCTCGCCGGCATGAACCAGGTGAGCGGCGTGCTCTACCGGGTGACGCCGGGGTTTTCCGCGGGCATCGGCTTCGAGGCGATCTCCCTGGCGCTCTTGGGAAGGTCGCATCCCGGCGGGATCGTGCTCGCCGGGATCCTGTTCGGCGCGCTCAGGGCCGGCGGCCAGGAGATGCAGGTGGCCACCGACGTGCCGATCGACCTGATCCTGGTGGTGCAGGCCCTCGTGGTGGTGTTCATCGCCGCTCCGGCGCTCATCCGGGCCATCTACCGGGTGCGCACCGGTGAAGCGGCCGAGCAGTTGACGAAGGGATGGGCGACATGACGGCGCTTCCCGTCGTGGCGGAGGGGAAGGTCATCCGCACTCCCGCCGAGATCCGCAGAGCGAGGTACTTGGGCATCACGTACCTGCTGCTGGCGGTGTTCGTGCTGTGGGCGTTCGGGCTGGGGAGCCGCGGCAACGGCGATGCCACGTTCGGGCTGGCCAGGGCCACCGATCCCGCGTACCCGCTCGACTTCACCTTCAACGCGGCGTTCGTGGGGTTCCTCATCGCCGGCATGCTCGCCGTCATGGCCGGGATCCAGCTGGCGCGCGGGTTCGGCAAGTGGTCAAACATCGTGCTCGCCGTCGCGTTCGTGGCGGTCGTCTTCGCGTTCCTGGGCTGGGCGGTCGCGCAATCCCCGCAGGGTTCCTTCAGCCTCGTCGGCATGCTCCAGGCGACCGTGGTGCGCTCTATCCCCATCACCGTTGGGGCTCTCTCGGGCGTGCTGTGCGAACGGGTCGCGGTGATCAACATCGCCATCGAGGGCATGCTGCTCGGCGGGGCGTTCGTCGCCGTGCTGGTGGCGTCGGTGCTGAGCGATCTCGGGGGAGAGACCGTCATCCTCGGATCGCCGGTAGGAGGATGGATCGGGGTGGCTGCGGCGGCGTTGTTCGGAGCGCTGCTGTCGTGGGTGCTGGCCGTGCTCTCGGTGCGCTACCGGGTCGATCAGATCATCGTCGGCGTGGTGATCAACATCTTCGTGCTGGGCCTGACGTCGTTCCTGACGCTGCGGGTGCTGGCCGAGAACTCCCACCTCAACCAGGGGCCGATCTTCAAGCCGCTCGCGATCCCCCTGCTGAGCGACATCCCGATCCTCGGGCCGATCCTCTTCAACCACAACATCTTCGTGTACGTCACGTTCCTCCTCGTGGCGTTGATCACGTACGGGCTGTTCCGCACCCGCTGGGGCCTGCGGGCCAGGGCGGTCGGGGAGCACCCGAAGGCGGCCGACACCGTCGGGGTGGACGTGTACCGGTTCCGGTACCTGAACGTGATGCTCGGCGGACTGGTCGCCGGGTTCGGCGGGGCATACTTCACTCTGGGGTCGGTGGGGCGGTTCGACGAGAACATGACCAACGGGCGCGGCTACATCGGGCTGGCGGCGATGATCTTCGGGCGCTGGCACCCGGTGGGGGCGATGGCGGCGGGCCTCGTGTTCGGGTTCGCCGACGCGCTCGCCCAGAAGCTCGGGATCCTCCAGACGGGCATCCCGTCGGAGTTCCTCGGCATGGCGCCGTTCCTGGCGACGATCCTGGTGGTGGCCGGACTGGTCGGCAAGGCCCGTCCGCCGGCCGCCGACGGCCAGCCGTACGTCAAGGAGTAGCGGCCCGGGCTACCCTCCCGCGGCAGTGTCGTCCCGTTCACCGCTCGTTCCGGTCGCGCTGCTCGCCTCCGCCTACGTGGCGGCCCAGTTGCTGGCAGACGTCTCCAGCCTCAAGATCACCGAGGTGGCCGGGTTCAGCATGGACGCCGGGACGCTCGTGTACCCGTTCACGTTCACGCTGCGCGACCTGGTGCACAAGTCCGCGGGGGCACGGGTCGCCAGGGCCCTCATCGTGGCCGCGGCGGCGATCAACCTGTTCATGGCGGCGCTGTTCTGGGTCGTTGATCGGCTGCCGGTGGCGGCGGGGTCGGGTGTCCCC
>CAYXHU010000130.1:0-5585 GCA_964464675.1 uncultured Acidimicrobiia bacterium | reverse complement strand
CGCCCAGCTCCCCGGTGTTGGCCGACACCGTGTTGCCGGTGAAGGTGGAGGTGCACGTCTCCGGGGGCAACCGGGGCCTGCACCTCGTAGGGCTTCCCGACACTGCGGTGCGCGAGGCCAAGGACAGGGTGAGAGCCGCGGTGGCCTCGTCGGGCTTCCGGTTCCCGAACAGGCCGGTCACCGTGAACCTCGCTCCGGCCGACATCCCCAAAGCGGGTTCGGCGTACGACCTGCCGATAGCTCTCGGGGTGCTTGCGGCGGCGGGGCTGGTGCCGCACGGCGTGTGCGACGTCGTGGCGCTCGGAGAGCTCGCCCTCGACGGGGCGGTTCGGGCTGCCCGGGGTTCTCTCGGCGCGGCTTCGGTGGCGCTCGAGACGGGCCGGCCGTGCCTGGTGCCCGCGTCCTCACTGGCGGAGGCATGCTTGGTGGCCGGCGCCGATGTGCGCGGCGTTCGCTCGTTGGCGCACGCGGTGGCGGTGGCGCTGGGGGACGCAGACGGGGAGGCAGTGCCTGCGACGACCGGCGGCGCAGGCGGCGCGCCGGTGGACCTGGCCTCGGTGCGCGGCCAGGCCGTCGCCCGCCGCGCTCTCGAGATCGCCGCAGCGGGGGCCCATCACCTGCTCCTCGAGGGCCCTCCCGGGGCGGGCAAGACCCTGCTGGCGAGGAGCCTTCCGGGGATACTGCCGCCCCTCGGCCCGGACGAGGCGCTCGAGGTTGCCCGGGCCTGGGCGGCGGCGGGTCGCCATTGCAGTGCCCCCTTCCGCCCGCCGTTCCGGAGTCCTCACCACACGGCAACGGTGGCGGCACTCGTGGGCGGCGGCTCGGGCTCGCCGGTTCCCGGCGAGCTGACCCTCGCCCACCGGGGAGTCCTGTTCCTGGACGAACTCGGGGAGTTCCCGGGCCAACTCCTCGATGCGCTTCGCCAGCCGGTCGAGGAAGGCGTGGTCCACGTGGCTCGCAAAGGGGCGACCGTGCGATTCCCGTGCGAGGTACAGGTGATCGCGGCGACGAACCCATGCCCGTGCGGGTTCCTCACCGACCGGAGACAGGCCTGCCGCTGCAGCTCCCGGGCGCTCGACCGCTACCGGCGGCGGCTGTCGGGGCCGCTGGTCGACAGGTTCGACATGCGGGTCGAAGTGGCTCGCCTGGCCGCCGACGAGCTACTGAGTCGGCCGGGCGAGGCCAGCGCCGCCGTGGCCGCCCGGGTTGCAGCAGCACGCGCCCGCCAGGCGGAACGCGGCGCACTCAACGGGAACCTGAACCGTGATGCTCTCGACGCGGCTCCCCGCACCCCCGAGGCGGTCGGCTTGCTCCGAGCGGCCATCGATCGCCTCGGCCTGACCGGGCGCGGGTTCGATCGGGTCCGGCGGGTTGCCCGGACCGTCGCCGACCTCGCCGGCGCCGACGTCGTCGGGGCCGATCACGTGGAGGAGGCTCTCTCGTTCCGGGGGCCGGCGTGAGCCGGGACGACCGGCTCCGCCTGGCGTTCGTCGGTATGCACCCGGCGCGCCGCGGCGCGCTCACGGAGAAGTACGGGTCGGCAGGGGCGGTGGTGCGTGCCGTCGAGAGCGGTGCCGAACCCGTCCCCGCCGCAGCGCGTGCCGCGGCACTCCAATCCCCGGGGCGGCTGCTCGGGGTGCTCCGGGACGCAGGGGTGCGGCCGTTGATGAACGGTGACCCCGAGTACCCGGCGCACCTGGCCGTCCTGCCGGGTGCCCCCGATGTGTTGTTCGTGCGAGGCGAGCTTCCGCCGGTTCCCGGCGTGGCCGTCGTCGGCACGAGACGCTCGACCGGATATGGGCGGTCACTGGCTGCGGCGTACGGGTCGGCCATCGCCGATGCAGGATGGGTGGTCGTCAGCGGTCTGGCGCGTGGCATCGACGGAGCTGCTCACCGCGGTCATGTCGCCGCGGGAGGCGTCGGGGTGGCGGTGCTCGGTTCCGGCCCCGACGTCGTGTACCCGCCGGAGCATCGCGATCTCCACGATGCGCTGCTCTCCGGCGGCGGCGCAGTGGTGAGCGAGTACCCGCCGGGGGTGCCGCCCAACGGCTGGAGGTTCCCGCCACGCAACAGGATCATCTCGGGGCTCTCGGCCGCCGTGGTGGTGGTCGAGGCGCCCGTGACCGGCGGCGCTCTGGTCACGGCGGCGGCGGCCCTGGATCAGGGCCGGACCCTGTTCGCCGTCCCCGGCGACGTCGATCGCACGACATCGCGTGGGTGCAATCTGCTGATCCGAGACGGGGCGATCCCCGTGCTCGACCCGGGCGACCTGGTGGAGGCGCTCTCACTGGTCTCCTCGCTGCCCCGGCCGGCGGCCACGAGGAACGCTGCAGGCGCCGACCCTGTGCTGGCGGCGGTCGGCGCGAGCGGGTGCACGGTCGAGGAGCTGGCCGTGAAGACGGGGCTCGACGCTGCCGACGTGCTTCGCCGCGTGGCCCGCCTCGAGTTGGCCGGGTTGCTGTGTCGGCGGGGAGGAGTCGTGATGAGGGGTCGTTGACCGGGAGCGGCGGTCCGGGGACCATGGGCCCGTGACCTCGATCCCCGAACTGCCCTCCTGGGCATACGAGCCGGTGTCCGGGTATCTCGAGCGGCTCGCCGCCGAGCGAGGGCTGTCGCAGCACACCACGGACGCCTACCGCCGCGATCTGGCCCAGTTCTTTGAGTTCTGCGATCGCCTCGGATGCCGAGACCTCGGCGACGTCGAGCGACGGACGGTGCGACGCTTCGTCGCTCAACTGGCCGCTCGCGGCTATGCCCGCCGCTCGGTGGCTCGCAAATCGTCGGCGGTTCGGTCCTTCTTCACCGACGCGGTGCGAAGGGGCGCGGTGGGCGGGAACCCGGCCGACGGGGTGGGGACACCCCGGCGTCACGAGCGGCTACCCCGGTCGATCCCGGAGCGGCAGCTCGCGGCACTGCTCGATGCGATCGAGGGTGATGCTCCGGCGGACCTGCGAGACCGCGCCATCGTCGAGGTGCTCTACGGGACGGGGGTCCGGGTATCGGAGCTCGCCTCGCTCCGTGTCTCAGACGTCGCCGGTGAGCTCGTCCGGGTGACCGGCAAGGGCCGCGCCGAACGGGTGATTCCGCTCGTCGGGAAGGCCCGCCGAGCTCTCGACGAGTACCTCGATCACGGCCGCCCCGGGCTGGCCGGGCCATCGTCGGGTTCGGCGCTCTGGGTGGGGGCGCGGGGAGGTGCGCTCGACACCAGGGGCATCCGCCGTGTCGTCAGGGCGCGCCTCGGCACGTTCCCGCATGCGATCCGTCACTCGTTCGCCACGCATCTGCTGGAGCACGGGGCAGATCTGCGCACGGTCCAGGAACTCCTGGGTCACGTTGAACTGGCCACCACCCAGATTTACACTTCCGTGACCCGCCGGCACCTCAAGGCCAGCTATGACAGATCCCATCCCCGGGCCTGAGCCCGCGCCGCACGCCATCGAGGAGTACTGGCGGCGGTTCAAGGAGTCCGGCGACCCGGCAGCCCGCCAGGGCCTGATCATCCATTACTCGCCGCTCGTCAAGTTCGTGGCCGGCCGAGTGGGAGTCGGCCTGCCGCGATCGGTCGAGCAGGCGGATCTGATCTCCTACGGGATGTTCGGGCTCATCGATGCGATCGACAAGTTCGAACCGGATCGCAACATCAAGTTCGAAACGTACGCGGTGAACCGGATCAGGGGGGCGATCCTCGACGAGCTGAGGGCGCTGGACTGGGTGCCCCGATCGGTTCGGGCGCGGGCGAGGGAAATCCAGCGATCTCTCGCGGAGCTCGAGCACCGCCTACAGCGCAGCGCCACGGACGAGGAGCTCGCCGAGCACATGGGGATCTCCGTCGATCTGCTCAGGGTTCGGTTGGGAGAGATCGCCGGGCTCGGGTTCGTGGCGCTGGACGAGCTCATCGAGCCCGGAGATCGGAGCTCGGCGTCGATCGGTGATCTGCTGGCCGATCCCCGTGCCGAGGCTCCCGGCGGCTCATTCGAGGAGCACGAGACGAGGCTCGTGCTCACCGACGCCATCAACCGCCTTCCGGAGCGGGACCGGCTGGTCATCACCCTCTACTACTTCGAGGGTCTCACGCTCGCCGAGATCGGCCACGTGCTCGGGGTCACCGAGTCACGGGTGTGCCAGATCCACACGAAGTCGGTGATGAGCCTGCGCAACCGGATGATGGAGCCGGGCCAGCCCGCCGGGGGCTGAGGCTCGCCGAGCCTCCGTCTATACTCCCGCCCCAACTTCACACGCCCGCCGCACCCTCCGGCGGTCGGGGGCCTCCGGGCCCCTGCGGAGGCGCTCGGGTGGGCGGAGGAACACAACCGCGAACAAGGAGGCTCACGGTGGCCGAGGTCACCATGCGCCAGTTGCTCGAGGCCGGCGTCCACTTCGGACACCAGACTCGGCGCTGGGACCCCAAGATGCGCCCGTACATCTTCACGGAGCGCAACGGCATCCACATCATCGACCTTCGCCAGACGCTCGACGCGGCCCAGCGGGCCGCAGCGTTCGTCAAGGACCTCGTGGCCAAGGGCGGCACGGTGCTCTTCGTAGGCACCAAGAAGCAGGCCCAGGGTGTGGTGCAGGAGGCGGCCGAGCATGCGCAGATGCCGTACGTCAACCACCGCTGGCTCGGTGGGATGCTCACCAACTTCGCCACGATCCACAAGCGCGTCCTGTACATGCGCGAGTTGGAGCGCATGGACGAGTCGGGTGAGATGGATGCCCTGCCCAAGAAGGAGCGACTCCGCCTGCGCCGGGAGCTCGCCAAGCTCAAGACGACGCTCGGAGGGGTGCGCGATCTCCACAAGACCCCGGACGCCGTGTTCATCATCGACGTCAAGAACGAGGCGATCGCAGTCAAGGAGGCCAATCGGATCGAGGTTCCTATCGTGGCCGTGGTGGACACGAACTGTGACCCCGATCCGGTGGACATGGTGATCCCCGGAAACGACGACGCGATCCGATCGGCTCAGCTGATGGCGATGCTCATCGCCGAGGCGGCTCGCGAGGGTCGCGAGTTGGCCGAGGCGAAGTCAGTCGATACCTCCAAGGATGGTGATGAGGGTGAGTGAGATCAGCGCGGCGCAGGTGGACGCACTTCGCAAGACGACCGGTGCCGGGATGATGGATGCCAAGAGGGCGCTCCAGGACGCAGACGGGGACATGGATCGTGCCGCCGAACTGCTCAGGGAGCGGGGGATCGCGGATGCCTCGAAGCGGGCCGGACGGGCCACCGAACAGGGAACCATCGGACACTACCTGCACGTGCAGGCGGAGCGTCCCGTGATCGGAGTGCTGGTCGAGCTCGCCTCGGAGACGGACTTCGTCGCCAAGTCGGGCGACTTCCAGGCGGCCGCCCGCGATCTCGCGATGCACGTCGCCGCGGCACGGCCGCGATGGGTGCAGCGCGAGGACGTTCCCACCGACGTGCTCGATGCCGAGCGGAGGGTGTTCGCGACTCAGGCACGCAACGAGGGGAAGCCCGACAAGGTGATCGACCGCATCGTCGAGGGGAAGCTGGCAGCGTTCTTCTCCGACAACGTGCTCTACGACCAGACGTTCGTGAACACGGACAGGTTCGAGGGCACGGTGGG
>CAYXHU010000129.1:0-5589 GCA_964464675.1 uncultured Acidimicrobiia bacterium | reverse complement strand
GTGCCGTGCCCGAGACGATCCGGGCCGCCGGGGGGACGCCGGTGCGCACCCGGGTCGGCCACTCGTACATCAAGGCGGTCATGCAGCAGACCGGTGCCGTGTTCGGCGGCGAGCACAGCGGCCACTACTACTTCAGGGACAACTACCGCGCCGACTCGGGGATCCTGGCCATGCTGGTGCTGCTGCAGGTGGTCTCCGAGGATGGGAGGCCTCTGTCGGAGCTCCGCGGCGAGTTCGAGCCCTACGCACAATCGGGGGAGATCAACCTGTCGGTGGCCGATCAGGCGGCCGCCACCGAAGCGGTGGCTGCGGCGTTTCCGGACGTCGAGCAGGACAGGCTCGACGGCCTCACGGTGTCCTGGGGCGATCGGTGGTTCAATCTGCGCCCCTCGAACACCGAGCCGGTGCTCCGGCTGAACGTGGAAGCTCCGGATCCCGACGCCGTCGACGAGCTCGTCGACGCGGTGCGGTCCGTCGTCACGGAGGTGTCCGATGCCGGTGCCTGAGGACTTGCTGGAGATCATGGCCTGCCCGGCCTGCCGGGCGTCTCTCGAGGACCGCGGCGACGCGCTCGTGTGCACCGGATGCGGACTGCACTTCCCGGTGCGCGACGGGATCCCGGTGATGCTCCTGGAGGAGTCGTACCGGCCCGGCGGGGACGGCTCCGAATGACGACGATGCGCGACCTGATCGCCTCCCTTCCCGAGCAGCTCCGCTGGGCGGCCGGGCTCGAGCCGCCGATCCTCGCCTCTGCCGCAGAGGCGCTCGTCGCAGGCATGGGCGGCTCCGGTATCGCCGGGAGCATCGCTGCGGTCGTCGCCGAGGATTCCGGCGCCCGGGTCTCCGTGCACAAGTCGTACGGCCTGCCCGGATGGGCGGAGTCGGCGCGTCCGCTGGTGATCGCGGTCTCTCACAGCGGCAACACGGAAGAGACGCTCGAAGCGCTCGAAGCGGCCGCCGATCACGATCTGCCGGTTGCCGTGGTCGCGACGGACGGGGCGGCAGTCGCCCTGGCGGCCGAGCGCGGCTGGCCGACGGTCGTCGTGCCGCCGGGACCGCAGCCCCGCGCCGCGGTCGGGTACCTGGCGGGCGGGGTCGTTCGGTGCCTCGAGGCGGCCGGGCTGGTGCCGCCGCAGTCGGCGGCGCTGCGGGAGTCGGCGGAGGTGGTGGCGCGACTCCTCGGCGACGGCGACGGCCCCGGCGTGGCCCTGGCCGCGGACCTCGCCGATGCCATGGACGGGCGGATCGCGATCATCTACGGCGGCCACGGTGTCGCCGCGGTCGCCGCGAACCGCTGGAAGACGCAGATCAACGAGAACGGCAAGGCACCGGCGTGGTGGTCGGTGCTGCCGGAACTGGATCACAACGAGGTGGTCGGCTGGTCGGCGCTGCCGGATCTGACCCGGCGGCACGTGTCCGTCGTGTTCCTCCACGACCACGGTGAGCACCCGAAGATCGGGGCGCGCGCCCGGATCACGCGCGACCTCATGGAGGACGGCGTGCCCATCGCCGGAGAGGTGCACGCCCAGGGCTCGAGCGTGACGGCGCGGGTCTTCTCGCTCATCGCCGTCGGCGACCTCGTGTCGGTGGCGATCGCGGAGCGGGCCGGCGTGGATCCGATGCCGGTGTCCGTGATCGAAGACTTGAAGCGACGCCTCGCCGTGGAGGAGACATGAACTACGACATCGCCGATCCCGGGCTCGCCGAGGCCGGGAGGCTGCGCGTGGAGTGGGCCGCCCGCCGGATGCCCGTCCTGGCGAGCGTGCGCGACCGATTCGAACGGGAACGCCCCTTGGAGGGCCTGCGGATCGGTGCGTGCCTGCACGTCACCGCCGAGACGGCCAACCTGATGCTGACCCTGCGGGCAGGCGGCGCCGACGTCGCGCTCTGCGGCTCGAATCCGCTGTCCACCCAAGACGACGTTGCGGCCGCACTGGTGTCCGAGGGAGTCCCGGTGTACGCCGTTCGCGGTGAGGATGCGGATCGCTACTACGCGCACATCCGGGCCGTGCTCGACGCCGGCCCGCGGATCACGATGGACGACGGAGCCGACCTGGTGACCACGCTCCTCAAGGAACGCCGGGGCGACGATCCGCTGGGCTCGACCGAGGAGACGACGACGGGAGTGATCCGCCTGCGGGCAATGGCGGCGGACGGGGTGCTCAGGTTCCCGGTGGTGGCGGTCAACGACTCGGCCACGAAGCACCTGTTCGACAACCGCCACGGCACCGGCCAGTCGGCACTGGACGGCATCCTGCGGGCCACCAATCTGCTCTTCGCCGGCAAGACGGTGGTGGTGATCGGATACGGAGACTGCGGGGTCGGCGTCTCGACTCGGGCCGCCGGGCTCGGCGCCAAGGTGGTCGTCGTCGAGATCGACCCGGTCAGGGCTCTCTCGGCGGCGATGGACGGGCACCGGGTCATGACGGCCGACGCGGCCGCCCGGGAAGGGGATGTGTTCATCACCGTCACCGGCAACCTCCACGTGCTGCGCGGGGAGCATTTCGACGTCATGAAGGACGGGGCGATCCTCGCCAACGCCGGGCATTTCGACGTCGAACTGGACCTTGCCGCGCTCCGGGACCGGGCCACCGGGTCCCGGCGGTTGCGCCACGAGCTCGACGAGTGGACCTTGCCGAACGGCCGCAGGATCCACGTGGTCGCCGAGGGCCGGTTGGTCAACCTCGGGGCTGCGGAGGGGCATCCGGCCGAGGTCATGGACATGTCGTTCTCGAATCAGGCGCTGGCCGCGGAGTGGCTGACGTTGCATGCGGACGAGCTCGAACCGGAGGTCTACCGGCTCCCGGAGGCTCTCGACGCCGAGGTCGCCACGATCGCGCTGCGCCATCTCGGGGGTGACGTGGAGGAACTCACCTCCGAGCAGGAGCGGTACCTGCGTTCCCGGGAACTGGGGACGTAGCGGCTCACCGGATAGGAGGCGGGTTTCGCTCGCGCGGCCGCTTGGCGCCCGTCAGCCGACCGGCTCGCGCACGTCGACGACGAGATCGCGCGCCCTGCAGGCCTCCTCGACGACCTCGAGGATCTCCCGGCCGACCAGCTCTTCACGCTCCAGCAGCGCGTCCCGCAGGGCTTCGACGATGTGCCGGTTCTCGGAGAGGAGACGGCGGGTCACGGCCTTCTGGTCCTGGAGCAGGTCTTCGAGCAGGCCCCTCGCCTTGGGGTCGGCCAGGACCTTGGCGACCAGGTTCCCGCCGAGCGGTCCTCCGTCCATCGCCCGGAACGACACGAGCGAACCTCCGACCCCCATCGAGCCGACCATCTCGGCGGCGATCTGGGTGGCGCTGACCAGGTCCCCGGCAGGTCCGGTCCCCGACTCGCCGAAGAACAACTCCTCGGCGACCATCCCGCCGAGTGCGATCTGCACGAGGGCCAGGCTCTCCGAGCGCCGCTTGGTGTACCGCTCCTCCGCCTCGGAGTGTGCCAGGAGTCCCAGCGCGTCCTTGCGCTTGATGATCGTCAAGAGCTCGAGCTTGCGCCCTTTGCCCACCAGGTAGGCCATCGTGGCGTGGCCGGATTCGTGAGTGGCGATCGTCCTGCGCTCCTCCGTGGTGTACTCGGTGGGCTCGGCCAGGCCGACCTCGATGTCCATTCGAGCCCGGCGCAGGTCGGCGACGCTGAGTCGATCACGACCGTCGCGCAGGGCGAAGAGGAGCCCTTCGTCGAACAGGCGCTCCAGCGAGGCGGGGGAGTAGCCCATTGTCGAGGCGGCCAGATCGTCGCGAGCCAGGTCGTCGAGCGTGTCGTCGTGGGCCTTGTGGCCGAGGAAGAAGTCGATGAGCTCGCGCCGCTGGGCGCGTGCCGGCATCCCGAAGTGCAGCGCCCTGTCGAACCTCCCGGGCCGCAGCAGCGCCGGATCGAGGTCGGCCGCCCGGTTGGTCGCGCCGATGAGCAGGATGTTGGCGAACGACGGGCGAGAGAGGTGGAACTGGAGGTGGTAGGGGAGGAATCGGTTGGCGAGGCGCTTGAGGCCGTTGGCGGCCTTCTGGCCGCGAGTGGGCTCGTCGAACGACTGCATCTGGACGAGCAGTTCGTTGACCACTCCTCCGACTCCCTCGGAGACGGCCCGGTTGACGGACCGGTCGGTGGACGCCCGGTCCATTCCGCCGCGTTTCATGCCGATGGCGTCGAACTCCTCGATGAACCCGATCGCCCCACCTTCATCGCGGGCTACCTTGCGCAGCCGACGGAAGTAGGAGCGGATCTTGCGCGCCGTCGCTCCGTACCACATGCTCTGGAAAGCGGTGGACGAGACGAAGAGGAACGGGACCCCGGCCTCCCGGGCCATGGCCTTGGCAGTGTGGGTCTTGCCGGTGCCGGGAGGGCCTTCGAAGAGGACCCCTCGCCTGGGCTGGCCGCCCATGCGGTCGCGGAACTGCTGATGGTTGAGGAACACTTCGAGGGTGTGCCGAACCTCGCCGAGCACCGGTCCGAGGCCGACGACGTCGTCGAACCCGACGTCGATCTGCTCGGGCATGTACACGATCTCGGGCGAGCGCCCGGAGCCCAACATGGGTGCGATCAGCACGACGGCGAGCAGCAGGATGATCAGGATGCCGGGGAGCCAGAACATCGCCTCGGGGGGCAGCTTGGGGAACCCGGGGGACACGGGGTTGCCCGACAGGATCCGAACCCACAACCAAAGGGCGAGCGGCGAGAGCAACAGGGCGATCTTGCGGAGTCTGCGGCGACGCTGCCGCTCCCTGGTCACCTGGACGTCCACTGCCATGGCGTGCTCCCTGCCTACTCGCTGTAGCCCTCTGGGTCCATTCAAACACGCAGAGTGGTCACCGGCCAGCAGGGAGCCGACAACTTGAGAGCCATTTCTCGAATCGCGTCGGGACTAGTCCGGGACGAGGACCGCCTCGTCGAGCGACTCCCCACGTGCGAAAGCACTCACGTTGGCGAGGGTGGTCTCTGCGATGGCCCGCAGCGCCTCCTCGGTGAAGAACGCCTGGTGTCCGGTGACGATCACGTTGGGGAAGGTGAGCAGCCGGCTGAACACGTCGTCCTGGATGACCCGGTCGGACAGGTCCTCGAAGAAGAGGTCCGCTTCCTCCTCGTAGACGTCGAGGCCGAGGCTCCCGAGATCGCCCGATTTCAGCGCCTCGACCACCGCAGGAGTGTCGATGAGGGCCCCGCGGCTCGTGTTGATCAGCATCGCCCCGGTGCGCATGAGCGAGATCGCCCGGGCGTCGATAAGGTGGTGCGTCTCGGGGGTGAGCGGGCAGTGCAGCGTGACGATGTCCGATCCGGCGAGCAGCACGTCGAGCGGGACGTAGGAGGCGCCGAGTGCCTCGATCTCCGGGTCGGGATGGACGTCGTAGGCCAGGATCCGGCACCCGAACCCGCGCAGGATGCGAGCCACCGCTGCTCCGATGCGCCCGGTGCCCACGACGCCGGCCGTGCGGGAGCGCAATTCGCGGCCGAGCAGACCGTCGAGGGCGAAGTTGCCCTCCCGCACCCGGGCATGGGCGCGATGGATGCGGCGATCGAGGGCGAGGATCAGCCCGACCGTGTGCTCGGCGACCGAATGGGGCGAGTAGGCCGGGACTCGGACGACGGCGAGCC
>CAYXHU010000128.1:0-5595 GCA_964464675.1 uncultured Acidimicrobiia bacterium | reverse complement strand
GAGGTCCGAACGATCGTCGGCCTCGCCGCCGAGGACGCCCATCTCGTCGACGGGAGCGTGCTCGACAACCTGCGCGTGGCCGATCCTTCGGTCGGTAGGGAGCGGGCCGAGGATGCGCTTCGATCCGTGGGCCTCCAGTCCTGGCTCGCCCGGCTCGACGCCGGGCTCGACACCCGCGTCGGCGAGCGAGGCACGGCGGTGTCCGGTGGTGAGCGCCGCCGCATCGCACTGGCTCGAGCACTGCTGTTCGGCTTTCCCGTGCTCATCGTCGACGAGCCGACGGCCGGGCTCGACCCGGAGTCGGCGCAACGCGTCGTGGCCGAGGTGCTCGACGCGTCGTCGGGCCGCGGTGTGGTACTCATCACGCACGGCATCGAGGGCCTCGAGGAGGTCGACGAGATCGTCGTGCTCGCAGACGGCCGCGTCGCCGAACGCGGCACCCATGCCGAGCTGATCGCGGCCGCAGGACCGTACGCGTCGTTGCGCGCCGGATCGCGGCGCAACGAGTCACCCGGGGATCATCGCGCCGGCCGGTAGCGGCCGAACACTCCGGCCAGGACCTCGGAAACCTCGCCGAGGGTCGCCCCGCGTCCCAGCGCGGACTTCATCGGGTAGAGCAGGTTGCCCTCGCCTCGGGCGGCACGCTCGACCTCCTCCAGCGACGCAGAGACCGAAGCGGTGTCCCGACCTCGCCGATGATCGTCGAGCCTGCGGACCTGGTCGCGCTCCACCGCGGGATCGACCGTGGTGATCGGCACGTCGACACCGCCGCCGTCGACGAACCTGTTCACCCCGACCACGATCGAGGTTCCCGCCTCGACTCGCCGTGCCTCGCGGTACGCCGAGTCCTCGATCATGCGCTGGACGAGCCCGGCTTCGACGGCGGCGACCGCTCCTCCGGCGGTGTCGATCTCTTCGAGGATCCTTCCGGCGGCTTCTTCGAGCCGGTCGGTGAGCGACTCGAGGAAGTACGAGCCGGCGAGCGGGTCGACGGTGTCGGTGACCCCGGATTCGAACGCGATGATCTGCTGGGTCCGCAGAGCGATGCGAGCCGAGTGGTCGGTGGGCAGGCCGAGCGCCTCGTCGTAGGCGTTCGTGTGCAGCGACTGCGTGCCTCCGAGGACGGCTGCGAGCGCCTGGAGGGCGGTCCGCACGATGTTGCTCTCCGGCTGCTGGGCGGTGAGCGTGCTCCCCGCCGTCTGGGTGTGGAAGCGCATCCGCCACGAATCCGGGTTCTCCGCCCCCATGCGGGTTCGCATCAGCCGGGCCCACATGCGGCGCGCCGCCCGGTACTTGGCGATCTCCTCGAAGAAGTGGCTGTGGCCGTTCCAGAAGAACGACAGCCGGGGGGCGAAGTCGTCGACGTCCAGGCCCGCGTCGATCGCCGCCTGGACGTAGGCCAGGCCGTTGGCGATCGTGAGGGCCACCTCCTGGGCGGCGGTCGATCCGGCCTCCCGGATGTGGTAGCCGCTGATCGAGATCGTGTTCCAGGCGGGGAGCTCGTTCCGGCAGTACGCGAACAAGTCGGTGACCAGCCGCATCGACGGCCGCGGCGGGTACACATAGGTGCCCCGGGCCGCGTACTCCTTGAGGATGTCGTTCTGCACCGTCCCCTTGATGTCCCGGGCGGCGACTCCCTGCTCTTCGGCGACTATCTGATAGAGGAGCAGGAGGATGGCCGCGGTCGAGTTGATGGTCATCGACGTGCTCACCGTCCCGAGTGGGATCCCGCTGAAGAGCCGGCGCACGTCGTCGACGGAGTCGACCGCGACTCCCACCTTGCCGACCTCACCGGCCGCCATCGGGTGGTCGCTGTCGTAGCCCATCTGGGTGGGGAGGTCGAACGCGACGGACAGGCCCGTCTGGCCGGCGTCGAGCAGCGAGCGAAACCGCTCATTCGTCTGGTCGGCGGTGCCGAAACCCGCGTACTGACGCATGGTCCACGGCCGGCCCCGGTACATGCTGGGGTAGGGGCCCCTGGTGAACGGGTACCGGCCCGGCTCGCCGAGCGCGGCGTCGGGGTCCCATCCCTCGAGGGGGCCGTAGACGGTGTCGATCTCGATCCCGGACGAGGTGGAGCGAGAAGATGAAGGATCGGCCATCGGTACACTCCCGCGGGACGGCCGTCACATGCTACCGAGGGCGGCTCGCGACCCACCAGGAACCGATCCACCCCGCCGGGACGTCTCTATGTCGGACATGACCGAGATCTCGATCCACGAGGCCGAGCGCCTCGAGCGCAAAGGCCGCCGTTTCGTCGCGGGCGCCGTCCTGGCGGCCGTCGGGGTGATCGCATCGGCGTGGTTGGGGCTGCTGACCTTCCTGGGCAGCAACAGCGCCTGGGGAACCATCGAGGACCTGCGCGACGAATGGATCCCCGACGTCTCGGCACTCACCCTGGACCTCCCCGAGGTCTCCCGCCTCTCCGAGGTGTACACCGCAGACGGGGTGCTCCTCGGCAAGCTCACCGAACGCAACAGCCAGCCGCTCCCCCTCGATGAGATCCCCAACCTGGTGATCGGGGCCGTGCTGTCCGCAGAGGACGCCGACTTCATGGAGCACGGGGGCATCGACTACCAGGCGGTGGCTGCCGCCCTCCTCCACGACCTGGGCGGAGGGCCGACCATCGGCGGCTCGACTCTCACCCAGCAGGTCGTGAAGCAGAACTTCATCGGCAGCGAGCCGACCCTGCAGCGCAAGGTCGCCGAAGCGGCGATCGCCATCGAACTGGAGCGCCGGTTCACCAAGGAGCAGATCATGGAGTTCTACCTGAACTCGGTCTACTTCGGCTCCAACGCCTACGGGGTGAACGCGGCGGCCGAGGAGTACTTCGGGAAGAGCCTCGACGAGCTCACGATCGCCGAGGCTGCCGCCATCCCGGTCCCGATCCGCAATCCGTCGCTGTACGACCTGCGACGCGGCAGCGAGGTCACGGTGCGGGCCCGGGATGCCGTGATCGACCAGATGGTCGAGGAGGGCTACATCACCGCAGCCGAGGGTGAGGAGGCGAAGGCGGAGCCGATAGAGACCGTGCCGCACCGCGAGTTCCAGGAGCTTGCTCCTCAGGTGCTCATCGCCGCCAAGGAAGCGGTCCTCAACGATCCTCAGTACGGGCTCGGCTCGACGTACCTCCAGCGCAAGCGAGCGCTGTTCGGGTGCCCTGCAGATGCGACCGACTGCGAAGGCGGCGGCGGCCTGAGGGTGTTCACCACGGTCGACTACGGGCTGCAGCAGGAGGCCCAGACGCTGCTGCAGGGGTGGTTCCCGCCCGGGGAGGAGGGCCCGACCGGAGCGATTGCCATGGTGGACAACCGGACCGGGGCGACGGTGGTCATGGCGTCGGGACTGGAGTTCGGCGACGACATCGAAGCCGGCCAAAGGCTCTACGACCTGGCGACCAAGGGTAGGCGGAATCCCGGGTCGTCGTTCAAGCCGTTCGGTCTCGTGGCCGCACTGGAGAACGGGATCACCCTGGGGTCGTACTGGGACGACGAGACCCCGCAGACGATCGACTACGGCGGGATCGAGCCGTGGGAGTGCGCCAACGCAGGTACGAACGAGCCGGGGATCCGGACCCTCGAGGCAGCCTTGATCTCCTCGACCAATACGGTGTTCTGCCAGCTCTCCGTCGAAGTGGGCCCCGATCGGATCGTCGAGGTGGCCCACCGGATGGGGATCCGCTCCCCGTTGGGCGCCGTGCCGGCGATCGTGCTGGGCGCCCAGGCGGTCAGCCCCCTGGAGATGGCCGCGGCCTATTCGACGCTGGCGAACTACGGCCGGCGGGTGGACAACTACCTCATCGAGCGCATCGAGGATGCCGACGGGAACGTGATCTACCAGCACAGGGTCGAGCGAACTCCGGTGCTGGACGAGGCGCTCGCCGCCGCGGTCGTCAACACGATGGAGCAGGTCATCTCGAGCGGCACCGGCGGCGCCGCATGGCTGGACCGCCCTGTGGCCGGGAAGACCGGCACGCACGAGAACTACACAGACGTCTGGTTCGTCGGGTTCATCCCCCAGTACACCTCGTCGGTGTGGGTGGGCTTCCCCGACAGCCAGGTCGAGATGCGCAACATCACCATCAACGGCGTCTTCCACAGCCGAGCCTTCGGGGGGAGTGTGGCCGCCCCGATCTGGCAGGACTTCATGAACATCGTCGTCGACGGGCTCCCCGAGCAGGACTTCCCGCCCGACCCCGAGGGCACTGCGCTCTACTACCAGACTCCCCGGGAGGAGATCCCCGACGTCATCGGCGAGGACGTCGAGGACGCCGAGGAGGAGCTGCGCAAGGCCGGCTTCGAGCCGGAGGTCGAGTACGTGAACTCCGACGAGCCCGAGGACGTCGTCGTCGCCATGGATCCCGAGCCGGGCGGCCGGGAGCGCCAGGGCACCACGGTGAAGCTCGAGGTGTCCAACGGGCGGTCCCCGAGCACCGTCCTGCCCGACCTGGTCGGGCTGACCAGGGCGCAGGTAAACGCCACGCTGACCGCGCTGCGGGACAGCACCGGGATCGAGTTCACCTGGACGTTCCGGGAACGAGCGATGCCGCGGCCCGAACTCGACGACCGTGTCGAGGCCCAGTGGCCACTCGCCGGCGATCCGATCACCAAGGACACGGTCGTGATCGTCCGCATCCTCGTCTACGAACCGTCCGGCTGAGCTGAGAGGCCGCGCGGATCGGGCGACCGCAGCGAGCCCCATCCGTCGGACTCCCGGCCGAAGGCGCAGCTCGGGAACAGACCAAGAATGCGGGCGAAGTCCGCTTCCCATCCGCTGAGCCTCTGCGCCGACTTTTCGCGCCCTGGGACCAACCCTATTGCTTCTACTTTGGGTTATTTGATACTACATCGGCATGACCGCACCGATGCCCGGGGCCCACCCTCGGAATGCCCGTCCTCCCATCCCGAGGGACGCCGCGCCGGCCCCGGGTCCGGTGCGGTCGGCAGTCCGCCCGACTGCGCTGCCCCGTCCCTGGATCCGTCCCCGCCTCCGCGCCGGGGACGGGGCAGGTTTCTCTCCCGACGACCCCGCGGTTCGCCGGTACTGGACGGCGCTCATCGGCCCGGGAGCAGTCGCCGACCTGCTTCGACTCACCGCCGCGGCCCGCACCGGCCGCGCCCTGCGACAGCCGCTGCACCTCGAGTTGCTCATCTCAGAGGGCATCGTCGAGCGGATCGGCGCCGTGATCGTGGTGCGGCCCACTGTTCCCCGGCTCTCGCCGGGCCACGTGCGCCGGCTCCGACCCGCACTGCGGGCCGAGTACCGCGCCGAGGAAGGCCGCGGTTCGTGAGGCAGCCGGCGTCGCGCCGGCGGCCCGTACAATCGGTCTGTGTGAGCGACGTGAACCGGGCAGCCCGGATCCTCGAGGACAAGCACCTGATCCTGGTGTTCACCGGGGCGGGCATCTCCACGGAATCGGGGATTCCGGATTTTCGCGGCCCGGGAGGAGTGTGGACCAGGGTCGATCCCGACGAGTTCACGATCGTCCGGTACCTGGCGAATCCGCAGACGAGACGGAGGTCGTGGGTGATGCGCGCCGAGTCCGGAATGCTGGACGCGCTCCCCAACGCAGCCAACCACGCCCTCGTCGACCTC
>CAYXHU010000127.1:0-5621 GCA_964464675.1 uncultured Acidimicrobiia bacterium | reverse complement strand
CACCACCCGTTCGTCGGGGATGCCGTGGACGATCACCTCGTTGGGCGACAGGCACACGTGCGCCGGGTAGCCGTGGTAGTTGAGGAACGACGGGGTGCAGTCCCGCCCCCGGATGATGTCGGCGGCCAGCCGGTCCAGCTCGAGCAGCGTCACTCCGGGGCGGGCTGCGGCGGCCAACTTCTCGTGGATCTCGGCGACGACGCTCCCGGCGCGCGCCATCTTGGCGAAGTCCTCTTCGGTCTTGATCGTGATCATCCCGCCAGAGCGCGAGCGATCCGGGAGAACACCTCGTCGATGCTGCCCACGCCGTCCACCGGCACCACCCTGTCTGAGTAGTGCTCGAGCAGCGGCTCGGTCTGCTCGCGGTATACCGCCATACGATTCCGGGCCGTCTCCTCCGAGTCGTCGCTGCGCCCCTCGATCTCCCCTCTCTTGAGGATCCGGGCCACGACCTCTTCCTCGGGCACCTCGATATCCACTACGGCCTCGAGGGGCCGCTGCTCGAGGACCCGGTCGAGCGCCTCCGCTTGCGCTCCCGTCCGCGGGAACCCGTCGAGCAGGAAGCCGCATGTGCAGTCGTCCTCGGCGAGCCGCTCGGTGACCATGGCGATCACGATCTCGTCCGAGACGAGCTCGCCGGCCTCCATGATCGCTTGGGCCCGCCGGCCCAGGTCGGTTCCCCGGGCGACGTGGTCGCGCAGCATGACCCCGGTCGAGACGTGCGGTACCCCGAGCAGCCTGCACAGCATGGCCGCCTGGGTTCCCTTCCCGGCCCCGGGAGGCCCGACGAGGAGCAGGCGGCGGCCCATCAGGTGAGGAACCCCTCGTAGTTCCTCATCATCAGCTGGCTCTCGATCTGCTTCATCGTCTCAAGGGCCACGCCGACGACGATCAGGATCGAGATGCCGCTGAAGCCCAGTGACACGTCGCCGAGGATCGCCACCACGGACGGGAGCACCGCCACGGTGGCCAGGAACAGCGAGCCGGGCAGCGTGATCCTGCTGAGGATGTGCTGCAGGTATCGGGTGGTCGCCGAGCCCGGCCGGATACCGGGGATGAATCCGCCCTGGCGCTGGATCATGTCGGACTGGCGCTCCGGGTCGAACTGGATCGCCGTGTAGAAGTACGTGAAGAACACGATGAGCAGGCCGAACATCGCGACGTACCACCAGCTCTGGCCGCTCACCAAGTTCTCGTCGATGAAGCGGCGCACCGGGCCGAGGAACCCTTCGGCCGGGATCGAGGTCGCCAGCAGTGCCGGCAGGTAGAGGACGCTGGAGGCGAAGATGACCGGGATCACGCCTGCGGTGTTCACCTTGAGGGGGATGTAGGTGCTCTGGCCGCCCAGCACCCTCCTCCCGCGCACCCGCTTCGAGAACTGGATGGGGATCCTCCGCTGTCCCTGGTCCACGAAGATGATCCCGGCGGTGAGCAGCAGGAACATGAGGACGATCAGCAGGAACCGCGGCGTGGTGGTGGAGGTCCGCACGATGGCGAACTGCGCCGGGATCTGGCTGACGATGCTCACGAAGATGATGAGCGACATCCCGTTACCCACCCCTCGCTGGGTGATGAGCTCCCCGAGCCACATGATGAAGGCCGTGCCCGCGGTCAGCGTGATCACGATCACCATCACGCGCCCCGGCGTGTAGTTGGGGATCAGGTCGATCCCGTTGGTGAGGATCCCCCTGTGGAACAGGAAGGTGAGGCCGGTGGACTGGAGCAGTGCCAGGATGACCGTGCCGTACCTGGTCCACTGGTTGATCACCTTGCGGCCGGTCTCCCCCTCCTCCTGCAATCGCTGCAGGCGGGGAATCACCACGGCGAGCAGCTGCATGATGATCGACGAGGTGATGTACGGCATGATCCCCAGGCTGAACACGGAGAACGACTCGAGCGCTCCGCCCGAGAACAGATTGAGCAACCCGACGATGCCCGCCTGCTCGGCCTGCTCCGCGAACTCGTTCACGGCGTCGAGGTCCACCCCGGGAACCGGCACCGCGGCCCCGAGGCGGTAGATGGCGAAGATCGCCAGCGTGAACAGGATCTTGTTCCGGAGGTCGCGGATCCGGAACATGTTGCGGAAGACGGAGAGCATCTAGAGCACGCTTTCTCGATCGACGGAGGGGATTATCGCAGCGTCGGGGAGCACGGTCGCGGCCACGAAGGGATCAGCTCTCCAGGACCTCGACGGTGCCGCCGGCGGCCTGGATGCGTTCCACGGCGCCGACGCTGAAGGCGTGAGCCTGCACCGTCAGAGTCTTCTCGAGTTCTCCCTCGCCGAGTACCTTGACACGGCCCCGCTTCTTGATGAGGCCGGCGGCCCGCATCTCGTCGGGGCCCACCGTCGACCCCTTGCGGAACGAGTTGAGGCGCCCGACGTTCACGACGGCGTACTGCTCCTTGTTGGGCCGCTTGAAGCCCCGCAGCTTGGGCAGCCGCCGGTAGAGCGGCATCTGCCCGCCTTCGAACCACTGCGGCAGCGAGCCGCGCGCCTTGGCGCCCTTCGTCCCGCGTCCCGCGGTCTTGCCGCGCCGCCCGCCTTCGCCGCGTCCCACGCGAATGCGTTCGGCGCGCGACCCGGGAGCCGGCTTGAGATGATGCAGCTTCATGCTTCTTCCACCTCCACCAGGTGGCGCACCCGGGCGATGAGCCCGCGCACATCGGGGGAATCGGGACGTTCAGTCGTCTGCCGGATCTTGCGCAGTCCGAGCGTTCGCACGGCAGCCCGGGTCTTCGGCTTCTCGCCGATCGGGCTCTTCACGAGGGTGATCCGCAGGGTGTTCGCCTTCGCCATGGGCCTTCCTTCACTTCCTCTCGCCCGGCTGAGCCCGGACCATCTCGGCGGAGCGGTAGGCGGCGAGCAGCGCGGGCGGAACGATCTCGTCGGGCGACAGCCCGCGGCGCTTGGCGACGACGTCAGGCCGATGCTGTGAGAAGAGGGCGTCCATCGTCGCTTTGGCGACGTTCACCGAGGTCGGCGAGCCGAGGCTCTTGGCGAGCACGTCGCGGATCCCGGCGGCCTCGAGGATCTGGCGCACCGCCCCGCCGGCGATCACGCCGGTGCCGGGAGCGGCGGGCTTGATCAGCACCCGGGAGGCACCCTGTTCTCCGATGACCTCGTGAACGACGGAGGTGCCGGCCATCGGGACGGGCTTCATCGCCTTGCGGGCCGTGTCGATCGCCTTCTGGATGGCGGTCGGGACCTCCTTGGCCTTCCCGTACCCGATGCCCACCTTGCCGTTGCCGTCGCCGACGGTCACCAGCGCGGTGAACGAGAACCGGCGGCCGCCCTTCACGACCTTGGCGACGCGGTTGATGTCGATGACGCGCTCGTCGAACTGCGGGCCCTCCTGGACCACCTGGTCGCGGCTCGACCCGCGCCTGCTTCCACTGCGACTCGTCACAACTCCAACCCTTCCGTTCGTGCCGACTCGGCGAGCGCCTTCACCCGGCCGTGGTAGGCGAACCCACCCCGGTCGAACACGACACTCGAGACCCCCGCATCCTTGGCGCGCCCTGCGATCAACTTGCCGACCTCGGCGGCCGTGGCCACGGTCAGCGTCTTGGAGCGGAGGGCCGACTCCTGCGAGGAAGCGGCCGCCAGCGTGCGCCCCGAGTCGTCGTCGATGACCTGTGCGTAGATGTACCGGTTGCTGCGGAACACCGCGAGGCGGGGACGCTGCGCGGTGCCGCGCACCTTCTTGCGCACCCTGAGGTGCCGCCGGCGGCGGGCGTCGGTTCGTGTCCCTCGCATCAGCGTGCCACTCCTGCCTTGCCGGCCTTGCGCCGGACGTGCTCGTTGGCGTACCGGATCCCCTTGCCCTTGTAGGGCTCCGGCGGCCGAACGGCGCGAATGTCGGCGGCCACCTGGCCGACTCGTTGCTTGTCGATGCCCCGGACCAGGATCCTGTTCGGATCCGGCACCTCGAAGGTGATCCCCTCTGGTGCGGTGATGTGGACCGGGTGCGAATACCCGACCTGGAGTTCCAGGGTCGAGCCGCTGAGTGCGGCACGATAGCCGACACCCACGGTCTGCAGTTCGCGGGTGAACCCCTCGGACACGCCGGCGATCATGTTGGCCAGCAGTGCCCGGCTGAGCCCGTGCAGGGCCCGGGATTCGCGTTCTTCGTTCTTGCGGCTCACGGTGATCACGCCCTCGTCGAGCGCGAACGCGACCGCCTCGGGGAACACCCTCGACAGGGTGCCCTGCGGGCCCTTCACGGTCACCGACGTTCCCTCGATGGTCACGTCGACGCCGCCGGGCACGGTGATGGGGGCCTTGCCGATCCTGCTCATCACCACACCTCGCAGAGCACTTCGCCGCCCAGGCGCCGCCGCCGGGCCTCGCGGTCGGTGAGGACCCCCTGCGAGGTGCTCACGACGGCCACCCCCAGCCCGCCCTTGACGCGCGGCAGGTCGCCGGCGCCGGAGTAGACCCGGCGACCGGGCGAGGAGATGCGCCGCACCCCGAGGAGGACTCGACTGCGGTCGGCGCCGTACTTCAGCTTGAGGGTGAGCGTCCGCTTCGGCCCGTCGGCCGCCACGTCGAACGAGTCGATGTAGCCCTCGGCCGCGAGGATTCGGGCGATCTCCTCCTTCAGCTTGGAGGACGGCATCGACACGGACTCGTGCAGCGCCTGGTTGGCGTTGCGAACGCGGGTGAGCATGTCGGCGACGGGGTCTGTCATCATCGCTACCACGACGCCTTTCTCACTCCGGGGAGTTCGCCGCGGTGGGCGAGCTCACGTACACAGATCCGGCACATGCCGAAGCGGCGCAGATACGCCCGGGGCCGCCCGCAGCGGCCGCAGCGGTTGTAGGCCCGCGACTTGAACTTCGGCGTCCGGTTCGCCTTCGCGATCAGGGACTTCTTCGCCATGTCACACTCCCGCCTGCTGGCGTCGGAACGGGAAGCCGTACGCCTCGAGGAGCGCACGGCCGCCTTCGTCGTCGGCGGCGGTCGTGCAGATGGTGATGTCCATCCCACGCACCTTGGCCACCTTGTCGTAGTCGATCTCCGGGAAGATGAGCTGCTCATTCACCCCGAACGAGTAGTTCCCGCTGCCGTCGAAGGATCTCGGATTGAGCCCGCGGAAGTCACGGATGCGGGGGATCGCCACGGCGATGAGCCTGTCGAGGAACTCCCACATGCGGTTTCCCCGCAGCGTCACCGACACGCCGATGGGCATTCCCTCGCGCACCTTGAAGTTGGCGATCGACTTGCGGGCCCGGTTCACCCTGGGCTTCTGGCCCGAGATGATCGACAGGTCGACGAGGGCCGCGTCGACGACGTTGCGATCCACGATCGCATCGCCGAGACCCATGTTGAGGACGATCTTGGAGAACGTCGGAACGAGCATCGGGTTGCCGACCCCGAGGCGTTTGGCGAGCGCCTGCTTCACCTCGTCGTGGTACAGCTGCTTCAGGCGGGGGGTCACAGGTCACCTCCACACTTGACGCAGATCCGCCGCTTGTGGCCGTCGGAGTCCGTCCTGTGGCCGATACGGGTGGGACCGCACGACGGGCAGAGGATCATCACGTTCGAGGCATCGATCGGCATGTCTTTGTCGATGATGCCGCCCTGCATGGTCTGGCCCCGCGGCTTGCTGTGCCGCTTG
>CAYXHU010000126.1:0-5643 GCA_964464675.1 uncultured Acidimicrobiia bacterium | reverse complement strand
CCACCACGGTGTCGTACAGGGAGTACCCGAGGATGGTCAGGATGGCGATCACGGTCGCCGGGGTCACCTGGAAGCCGATGAGCGAGTAGACGCCGGCGGTGAGCAGGAGGTCGTGGAACAAGGCGACCAGGGCCGCCCCGGCCATGCGCCATTCGAGCCGCCACGAGATGAACGCGGCGACGACGATGAGGAAGATGACGAGCGCTCGGACCGCGCTTTCGGCGACCTGCTCCCCGAACGTTGGCCCGACCGTCTGGCGGCTCGCTTCTGAGGGGTCGACGCCCACCTCGGCCGCGACCACCGCGACGATCCGGTCCTCCTCGGCGACGGTGAGCTCCTCGGTCTGCACCCGGATGCCGCCGCCCCCAGTCGCCTGGACCGTCGCGTCCGGGTAGCCGATCCCACTGAGGGCGTCGCGCACGTCGCCGACGGAGGCGCCGGCCGGGTTCTCGGTCTCGATGAGCGAGCCTCCGACGAACTCCACCCCCAGATTCAGCCCCCGGAAGACAAGGGTCAGGATCGAGATCGCCATGATCACCAGCGAGATCGTGAACCAACGCCGGCGCCGCCCGACGAAGTCGAAATGGGTCTCCCCGTGGTAGAGACGATGCCAGAGCCCGGTCACGATGCCACCTCCACCGCCGTGCCGGTAGCCCCTCTGATGCTGAAGCGGCCGCCCTCCCCGTAGCGGGACCGGGCCACGAGGGCCACCGCCGGGCGGGTGTAGAAGTAGGCGACCAGCACGTCGGTCACGGTCGCCAGGCCGAGCGCCAGGGCGAACCCGCGTACCGAGCCGACCGCGAGGAGGAACAGCAGCACCGCACCGGTGAACGACACCGAGTCGGCGGTGAGGATCGTGCGGAACGCCCGCGAGAAGGCGTGGTCGATGGCGGCGCGCAGCGACCGGCCGTGGTGCACCTCCTCCTTGATCCGCTCGAAGTACACGATGTACGAGTCCGAGGTGATGCCCACCGACACGATGACCCCGGCCACGCCGGCCAGGGTCAACGTCACGCCCTGGGTCTCCCCGAGCACGGTGTACGTGACCCACATCAGCGACCCGAACACCGACAGCCCGACGATGTTGACGAGCCCGAGCGAGCGGTAGTAGGCGACCATCGCCGCGGCGACCAGGACGAGCCCGCCGAATCCGGCGATCAGCCCGGCCTGCAGGGAGTCGGAGCCGAGGGTCGCCGACACCGACTGCACCGTCTGCTGCTCGAACGCCACCGGCAGAGCGCCGTAGCGGAGCACGACGGCGAGACCGCGCGCCTCGGACTCCTGGTCCTCGGCGCCGCCGAGCGTGATCACCGCCTGGCCGCCGGAGATGCCCTCACCCGGCGGGATCTCCGGGGAGATCTGCGGTGCCGACTGCACCGCCCCGTCGAGGACGATGGCGAATCGGCGCCGCGGGTCGCCGGCGACGAACGCGGTGAGCTCCTTGGTGGTCTCTTCGAACTTGTCGGCGCCGTCGGCGGTGAAGTCGAGCAGCACCACCCACGATCCGGCGCCGGAGAAGCCCACCCCCAGCGGAGCCTGACCCCCGGCACCTTGCTGCTGGAACCGGGCCTCGGCGTCGGATAGATCGGAGCCGAGCACGGACGCCGGGGCGAGCTCGAAGGCCTCGCCCGACACCGGGTCACTGAGAAAGGCGACGAGCTCCGGGGCGGGATTGAGCGTGAACCCGGTCTCCCGGTCGATGCACCCCGCCTGGTCGGCCACGGGCGCGTCGCCGGTGCAGAAGGACGTGCCGGCCGGGAGGAGGCTCTCGGGGATCTCCGGGAGCTCCTCCTCCGGGACCGTGGTCGTCGTGGTGGTGTCGCCTTCGGCGTCGTCCGCCGTATCGGCGGCCGCCTCTTCCTGCGCGGCGAGCTCGGCGGCGTCGATGAGGAGCGGGCTCACTCCGGGGATCGTCGACGCGTCGAGGACGGAACGGAACTCGAGCTGCCCGGTCCTCCCCACTGCCGCCAGGGCTCGTTCCCGATCGGTCACACCGGGGAGCTGCACCTCGATGCTGCCGTCGTCGCGCACCTGGATCTGGGGCTCCTGTACCCCGCCGAGCGCCTCGATCCGGTTCCTCATGATCTCGACGGCCTTGTCGAGCACCTCCTCGCCGGTCCCTTCGGGCGACGCCAGCACGACGGAGAACCCGCCCTGCAGGTCGAGGCCCAGCAGGGGGCGCGACCCGGTGATCAGGGTGACGAGCACGCCGCCCCACGACACGAGGAGCACGACGACGATGGTGATGATCGCGGTCCGCCGGGCCATGGGTCAGCCCTCGCTTTGCACCTTGTCGGCGAGAGCGCGGCGGGCTACCCGAAGGCGGCCGCCCCCCTCGATCTGCAGCACGGCGGTCTCGTCGTCCATGTACTCGATGGTGCCGAAGATGCCGCCGATCGTCTGCACCTCGTCCCCGATCTCCAGCGCGCTGATCAGCTGCTGATGGCGCCGAGCCCTGGTGCGCTGCGGGCGGATCAGCATGAAGTAGAAGAGACCGCCGATGATGACGGCGTAGAACAGGATCGTGATGATGAAGCTGCCGCCCTCAGATCCGCCGCCGTCGGTCTGGGCAAGGATGGTGAGCATCGGTCCTCCGTTGCTGGGGATCCCCGGGGCGCACCGGGGTCGGAGCGGCCCGTATCGTAGCCCGCCCTACGTGGTTCGCGTTCGACGTGCCTCTGCGACGGTCTCCCGGTAGTCCCCGAACCTGCCTCCGGAGATCGCCTCACGGGCGCCGGCGAGCACACCCAAGGTGTAGGTGAGGTTGTGGATGCTGAGCAGGCGATGCCCGAGCAGCTCGCTGGTGACCCGGAGGTGCCGGAGGTAGCCGCGCGAGTAGTGCAGGCAAGTGCTGCACGGGCATTCCGGGTCGATCGGAGCGCCGTCGGCGGAGAACTCGGCCCTCCTGATCGAATAGTCTCCCAACCGCGACAGGACCTTGCCGTGGCGTCCCAGCCGGGTGGGCCACACGCAGTCGAAGAGGTCGCACCCCAGCGCCACCGCGTCGAGCACCCCTTCGGTGTCCCCCAAGCCCATGACGTACCGGACCGCGCCCGGAGGCAGTTCGGCCACGGCGGCCTGGATGGCGGCCGATCGCTCGGCGTCGCTCTCGCCCACCGACAGCCCCCCGATCCCGTAGCCGGGGAACCCGAGTGCGGCAGTCTCCCCGGCGCTCTCGGCGCGCAGCTCCGGGTCGACACCGCCCTGGACGATGCCGAAGAGCGCCTGGTCGGCACGGCGGTGCGCAACGAGGGCGCGCTCGGCCCAGCGCAGGGTTCGCCGCATGGCGGCTTCGACCCGGTCACGCGGCGCCGGGAGACCGATCAGCTGGTCGAGCACCATGGCGACGTCCGCGCCCAGCTGCTCCTGCACAGCGACGGCCTGTTCCGGGGTGAGGCGCACCTCCGACCCGTCGTAGGTCGAGCGGAACGTGACCCCGTTCTCGTCGACCGCCGGCGACAACGAGAACACCTGGTAGCCGCCCGAGTCGGTGAGCATCGCACCCTCCCACGCAGAGAACGCGTGCAGGCCGCCGAGCGCGGCGACGGTCCCGGCCCCCGGGCGCAGCATGAGGTGGTAGGTGTTGGCGAGCACCATCTGCGCACCGGCTTCTGCCAGGTCCCGCCGATCGACGGCCCGGACGGTTCCCCGGGTGCCCACCGGCATGAACGCCGGCGTGGACACCGGGCCGTGCGGGGTGTGGAGCGTCCCGGTGCGCGCCGCGCCGTCGCGGCCGCCTTCTTCGAACCGCACTGCCTCGCTCATCGCCGCCTCGCCAGCATCGCGTCGCCGAACGACAGGAACCGGTACCCGCGGGACAGCGCGGTCGCGTAGACCTCCCGCCAGCGCGGGCCGCAGAACGCCGCGACCAACACGACGAGCGTCGACCCGGGCACGTGGAAGTTGGTCACCATCGCGTCGACCACGGCGAATTCGTATCCCGGGGTGATGAACAGGTCGGTGGGGCCGTCGAACGATTCGATGTCGCCGCCTGCGGCCGCGCTCTCCAGCGCCCGGACGGCCGTCGTGCCGAGGGCGACCACCGTGCCGCCCGCCTCCCGGGTGGCGATCACGGCGGCGACCGCCTGCTCGTCGACGGTCACCCGCTCCGAGTGCATCCGGTGCTGTTCGATCGACTCCGCGGCGATCGGGCGGAAGGTGTCGACCCCGATCCTCAAGTCCACCGATGCGACCCCGACTCCACGCTCCTCGAGCCGCCGCAGCACGTCGCGGGTCAGGTGCAGGCCGGCCGTGGGCGCCGCCGCGGAACCGGGCCGGTCGGCGAACACCGTCTGGTACCGCTCTGGGTCCTCCAGCGGAACGTGGACGTACGGAGGGAGCGGGACCTCGCCGTGGGCTTCGAGCGCCTCCTCGATGCCGTCCGGCCCGGGATCGAGCCGCAGCACGGCCCGTCCCTCGACGGGGTCGGACGTCACCTCTGCGGTGATACTCCCGAACTGCAGCACCGTCCCCGAGCGGATGCGGCGGGCGGGGCGCACCAGCGCCGTCCATCGGTCGTCGCCCAGGGGGTCGAGCAGCAGCGCCTCGACGGAGCCTCCGGTCGGCACCTTGTGGCCTTTGAGGCGCGCCGGGCGGACCCTGGTGCGATTCACCACCAGCAGGTCGCCGGGGTCGAGGAGGGCGGGCAGGTCGGCGACGGTGTGATCCTGCATCGTGTCGGCATCGAGGAGCCGTGCCGCGTCGCGCGGCTCGACCGGCACCTGGGCGATCGCCGCTTCGGGAAGCTCGTAGGTGAAGTCGCTGGTCTGCACGGGTGCCAGGATTGTGCCAGGACCCCGGCCGCTCACACCAACCTTGGCTGCTCGGGAGGGGTCTCGAGCCCCAGGTGCTCGTAGGCCCGGGCCGTCGCCACGCGGCCGCGCGGCGTGCGCTGCAGGAACCCCTGTTGCAGGAGGAATGGCTCGTAGGCGTCCTCGACGGTCTCCGGCTCCTCGGAGACCGCGATCGCCAGCGTCGAGAGCCCGACCGGGCCGCCTCCGAACTTCTCCACCACCGCCTCCAGGATGGCGCGATCCACCTTGTCGAGGCCGGCGTGGTCGACTTCGAACACCTCCAGAGCCACTTCTGCCGTCGGGCCATCGACGATGCCGTCCCCCCGGACCGCGGCGTAGTCGCGCACCCTGCGCAGCAGGCGATTGGCGATGCGCGGCGTCCCCCGGCTCCGGCCGGCGATCACCTCGGCGCCCTCAGCCGTGACCTCGACCTCCAGGATCCCCGCCGAACGGTGCACGATCGCACGCACCTCTTCCGACGGGTAGTAGTCGAGCCGGGCCAGGTACCCGAAGCGGTCCCGGAGGGGGGGAGACACCCGGCCGACCCGGGTCGTGGCCCCGATCAACGAGAACGCCGGGAGCTCCAGCCGGATGGATCGGGCCGCCGGGCCCTTGCCGACCACGACGTCCAGCTGGAAGTCCTCCATGGCCGTGTACAGCACCTCCTCGACCTGACGAGGCAGGCGGTGCACCTCGTCGATGAACAGGATGTCGCCGTTCTCCAGGTTGGTGAGGATGGCGGCCAGGTCGCCGGCGCGCTCCAGGACGGGGCCGCTGGTGGTCTTGATGCCCACGGCCAGCTCGCTTGCCATGATGTGGGCCAGGGTGGTTTTTCCGAGGCCAGGCGGTC
>CAYXHU010000125.1:0-5670 GCA_964464675.1 uncultured Acidimicrobiia bacterium | reverse complement strand
ATGCCGAATACGCTGGCCAGGATGAGCCCGACGCCGCGCTCGCGGGCCAGCGGCAAGGTGGTCTGGGCAGCGGACTGGTCCAGCAGGGTGTAGTCGAGGAACGTAAGCACGATCTCGATCTGCCCGGTCTCGATCGCGCGTCGGTGGAAGCCGTGGCTGCGACGGCCGATGCCGATGTGGCGGATCAGGCCGGACTCCTTCATCTCGACGAGCGTGTCCAGGCAGGCTCCGGGGGCCAGCGGGATCTCTATGTCACGGGGGTCGTGGATGAGGACCGAGTCCAGATAGTCGGTCTTCAGGAGCCTGAGGCTGTTCTCCACGCTCCAGCGCGTGGCCTGGGCCGAGTAGTCGCCGCGCCGCTGACGGTGGGTGCCGACCTTGGTCTCCAGGTACACCTTGTCCCGCCAGCCACCTTCCAGTGCCAGGCCCACGCGCCGCTCGCTCTCGCCGTACCCGGCCGAGGTGTCGACGAAATCGATCCCCAGCTCGACGGCGCGTCGCACGCCGTGGCAGAACCCGAGGGCGAACCAAGCGTCGTGGTCGTCGTCGGCGGTGACGTGGGGGACACCGAACCGATCACGTCTGATCTCGACGGGACGGTGCACGCCCTGGACCCGAAGGCGGCCCGACGTGACCGGGAGCCGAGTGCCCAACAGCCGAAGCAGGGCCCGCGTCGCGTTCATCGCATCGGGATCCTACGCACTGGGGGCTCGTCGGCGCCGGCCCGGTAGGTAGGGTGGGCGACGAGCCGAGGAGGTGCGATGCGTGACGTCGTGACGGCCATCCTGGGTGGTGGCCAGGGAAGCAGGCTGTGGCCGCTCACCCGGGATCGTGCCAAGCCCGCAGTGCCGCTGGCCGGCAAGTTCCGGCTCATCGACATTCCGATCTCCAACAGCATCCGGGCGGGCATCGACCGCATCTACGTGCTCACCCAGTTCAACAGCGCCAGCCTGCACCGCCACATCGCCCAGACGTACCGCTTCGACGTGTTCAGCCGCGGCTACGTGCACATCCTGGCCGCCGAGCAGAACCTCCAGAACCGCGACTGGTACCAGGGCACCGCCGACGCGGTGCGCCAGAACCTGCGCCGACTCCTCGACGCCCACTCCAGCGAGGTCGCCATCCTGTCGGGTGATCAGCTCTACCTCATGGATCTGGCAGGGATGGTGGACTACCACCGGGATCACGACGCCGACATGACCATCGCAGTGACCCCGGTGAGCCCGGCCGAGGCGCGCGGCCTCGGGATCATGCGCGTCGATCAGACGCGGCGCATCGTGGACTTCGCCGAGAAGCCCCAGGAGCCGGAGGTGGTGGAGGCGTTCACGCTCGACCCGGCGACGGTGGCCTCGACCGCGCTCGACGCCGATCCCGGCTCGCTGCTCGCCAGCATGGGCATCTACGTCTTCCGGCCCGAAGCTCTCGTCGCGCTGCTCGAGGACTACCGGGGCGACGACTTCGGCAAGGAGCTGATCCCGCAAGCGGTCCCCGACTTCAACGTCGTCGCCTTCACCCATCGCGGGTACTGGCGCGACATCGGGACCATCGGGTCGTTCCACGAGGCCAGCCTCGAACTGACCCACCAGCTGCCCGCTCTCAACCTGTACGACCCCGACTTCCCGATCTACACCCATCCCCGGTTCCTTCCCGGGAGCAAGGTGACCGATTGCCACGTCTACGAGTCGATCTTGTCGGACGGGAGCATCGTCGCCGGATCGAAGGTCACCTCGTCGATCATCGGGATCCGCGCCGTCGTGCGCTCCGGGTCCACGATCGAGAGGACGGTGGTGATGGGGGCCAGCGACTTCGAGGGGCCGAACGCGGAAGGGCTGCCGCCCATCGGCATCGGGCACAACTGCTTCATCCGAAACGCCATCATCGACGTGGACACCCGGATCGGCGACGGCTGCCGCCTGGTCAACGACGCCGGGTTGCAGGAAGCCGACGGCGATGGATGGCACATCCGCGACGGCATCGTCGTGATCCCCAGGGGGGCCACCGTGCCCGCAGGGACGGTCGTGTAGGTGCGGGTCGCCTTCGCCTCCTCCGAACTGGCGCCCCATGCCCAGGTGGGCGGCCTGGCGGACGTGGCGCGCTGGCTGCCTGCGAAACTCGCCGCGGCCGGCGACGACGTGAGGGTGTTCGTTCCCCACTACGACGTGTTCGACCCAGGGCGCGTCCCCGTCGTGCCGGCCGACGATCTCGGCGTGATCCCGATCGGCGACCTCGGGTCGGTGACGGTGTCCACGCTCGGGGAGCCGGGCACGGGCCGGCCGACCGTGTACCTGATCGGAGCCCCCGAGTGGTTCCGCCGGGGCAGGATCTACGACCCGGGCCCGGACGAGCACCTCCGCTTCATCGCCCTGTCGCGCGCCGTGCCGGCCGTCTGCGAGCGGCTCGGCTGGATGCCCGAGCTGGTGCACGCCAACGACTGGCACACCGCGCTGCTTCCCCTGCTCATGCGGGCCTCGGGTGAGCCGTGGGAGTCGCTGCCTACGGTGCTGACGATCCACAACCTCGCCTATCAGGGGTGGTTCCCGGCCGCCGATGTCGAGCGGATCGGGCTCGGCCCCTTCGCCGACGACCTACCGTCGTTCGACCTCGAGGGGGGAGGGGTCAACTCGCTGCGGGTGGGTATCCGCACCGCGTCGCTCGTCACCACCGTCAGCCCGACCTACGCCGAGGAGATCCGCGGCCCGCAGCGGGGCTTCGGGCTCGAGGCGGACCTCGCTGCGCGGGGCGACCGGCTGATCGGCATCCTCAACGGGATCGGGGACGACTGGGACCCTGCCACGGATCCGTGGATCTCGCATCGATTCTCGGAACCGGCCGGGAAAGCTCCCAACACCGCAGCACTCCGGGACCGCTTCGAGCTGGAGCATCGTGCCGACGTGCCCGTGATGGGGATCGTCAGCCGACTGGACCGCCAGAAGGGGTTCGAGCTGCTCAGGACTACGCTGCCGCCCCTGTTCGACCGCAGGCGTGCTCAGCTCGCCGTGGTCGGGACGGGGGACCCGACCTTCGAAGCGATGTTCTCCGGGTTCGCCGAACGGCATCCGGGCTGGGCCGCCTATCACCGCGGTTTCGACACCGCGCTCGCTCACCTCGTGGAAGCCGGGTCGAACGTGTTCCTCATGCCGTCGGAGTTCGAACCGTGCGGCCTCAATCAGATGTACAGCATGAGGTACGGCACCGTGCCGATCGTGAACCACACCGGCGGCCTGGCAGACACCGTCGAGGCGTGGGACCCGGCGGCCGGGACCGGCACGGGCTTCGTGTTCGAGGAGTTCACCAAGGAGGCCTTCCTCGCGCAGGTACGCGCCGCCCTCGACACGTTCCGGGACCGGGCGGCCTGGAGGACGCTGATGGCCAACGGCATGGGCAAGGACTTCTCGTGGGAGGCCCGGGCCGCCGAATACCGCACCGCCTACCGGCTGGCAGGGGGTTGACCGACCGCCGGGCGCCTGCGGATCCACGACGGCGGGAGCGGCCGGTACCGGGCGACCACTCTGGCACGAACCAGCTTCCCTGCCACGGCCCCGATCCCCCGGCTGTCCACGCTCCCGGCCTCCGGGTTGTCACCGAGCACCCAGAGGCCGCCGGCCACCACCGGCACGCCGACGCCCGGAGCGAGCCGGCCCTCGAGGGCGGCGACTCGCTTCACCATCTCGAAGCCGGGCCGGTGCGGGTGCTCGACGACCACGACGTCTCCGACCCGGATCCGGCGAGGACTGCTCACCGCGACCACCCGGTCTCCGTCCTGGAGCGTCGGCTCCATGCTCCGGTCGGCGATCTCGTAGCGGGTGAGCCGCCACAGGAGCGCCCCGAGCAGGATTCCCGTGCCCGCTGCGACCACCCGGGTGATGTGCACGCCTCTCCCGTTCAAGGACGACGGCGAGTGTAGGGTGAAGCGCCCACGTCTCTGGAGGTACTGCATGTCGCTCTTCAAGGCACGCCGCGTCGCCCACGCCCACTGCGATCTCATGTGCGGCGTGTACGACCCGGCTCAGGCCCGGATCGAGGCGGAGTCGGTGAAGGCCATCGCCGAGAAGTACCAGGCATCCGACGACGAGGTGTTCCGCCAGCGCTGTGTGTTCATCAAGGAGCAGCGGGCCGAACTGGTGAAGCACCATCTGTGGGTGCTGTGGACCGACTACTTCAAGCCGCCGCACGCGGAAGCGTTCCCGCAGCTGCACGACCTGTTCTGGAGGGCGACGAAGAAGGCCGGCGACGCCAAGAAGTCGATGGACCCGGCCGTCGGCCAGGAGCTGCTCGGCCTGATCGCCGAGATCGCCGAGATCTTCGCGGAGACCAAGAAGGCCTGACGGCGGCGAGTCGCCGCAGGTAGGGTTGCGCGCCGTGGAGGGATGGCGGCCGGCGATCCGGAGTGCGCTGACGCTCGGTGCGTTCGCATCCGGGGCGCGCAAGCTTCCGATGATCAGGCGGCTGCGGGCGTTCTGGGTGCTCGGAGCGGTGATCCTCGTGGTGGTCATCGTCCCGGTGGCCATCCCCGGCGACGGAGCGGGGACCCCGAAGGCCCTCGGCTACGGGTTCGTGGCCGGCGCCTGCGTGCTGGCCATCGCCGGGGTGTGGTGGGTGAGCCGCATCCCGGCGGTCCGCCTGCCCCGCATCGCCTCTGAGCTGGACGAGGCAGGCGACCAGGGTCGAGCCGCGGTGGCCTTCACGATCGGGCGGGCAACCTTCGGGGCGATGCTGTGTGCCGTCGTGCCCTACACCGTCGTCGGTCGTCTGGCGCTCGAGGCCCCGATCCTCGTGGCGATCCTCGGCCCGGTCACGCTGGGGATGTGGGCGTGGGCGGCGCCGACGAACCGCCGGATCCGCACGATCGACGCCGGCCTGCGGGATGCCGGGGCGGCGACCACGGCCGCGGAATCGGTGGCGCTGCCGTGGGAGGCGGTGTTCTTGCCCAAGCAGCGCCGTCCGGCGGCCCCGGAACGCTCGCCGCGGCCGGCGCCGGCCCGCCGTTCCTCGAGCCGGCAGAAGCCGGGACGCTCGTCGAAGCGATCCCGGCGGCGTTGAGGCTCTACCGGTCGCGACGCTCGCCCCGGCTTCGGCCGGCGAACAGCCCGATGCGGTAGCCGAGACGGCGGCGCGCCCCGGCGCGCCCCGCCTCGCCGAAATACCAGCCCAGCAGCGCGGCAGCCTCGACGTCGTCGTCGAACTCGAAGACCGTGTCGATGGCCTCGCAGCCGAACCCCTCCCGTTCCCAGAACGACCGGTCGGCGGATATGTCGGTGCCCGCCAGCGCACAGAACTCGTCGTCTCCCATGTTGTCGGCGATCAGCAGCGGTCCGCCGGGCCGCACCACGCGGTGCAGTTCGGCGAGGCCGGGACGCGGATCCCAGGAGCGGGTGAAGAAGTACGCCCAGGTCGCGTAGGCCCCGTCCGCCGTCCCCGAAGCGAACGGGAGCGCCTCGGCCTCCGCCATCACCCACGGCAGCGGCCGGTCCCTCCGGATCATCGCGGCTGCCGGTTCCACGGCGATCACGCTGCGCTGCGGTGTGGTGAGTCGGGCCGCGGTGAACCCGTCCCCGGCGCCCACGTCGATGATGCGGCCGTGGCGCGGCAAGGCGGAGTCCAGAGCACGGATCAGTCGTCCCGGCCTATCCATGGCGCGGCGCTCGATCTCGAAGAGATCGGGCCGCTCGG
>CAYXHU010000124.1:0-5684 GCA_964464675.1 uncultured Acidimicrobiia bacterium | reverse complement strand
GGGCGGCATGTTCCCGTTCCTGTTCGCCTCGTTGACGATCAAGGCGGTGGGCCGGGCGGCCAACAAGATGATCGAGGAGGTGCGACGCCAGTTCCGGGAGATCCCCGGACTGCGCGAAGGCGAGGAGGGCGTCGTCCCCGAGTACGCCAAGTGCGTGGACATCTCGACCGCTGCGGCGCTCCGGGAGATGCTGATCCCCGGGGCCCTGGCGGTGGCGCTCCCGCTCATCATCGGCTTCATCGACGTGCAGACGCTGGGCGGCTACCTGGCCGGGGCGCTCGTCACGGGGTTCCTGTTGGCGATCTTCATGGCGAACACCGGCGGGGCCTGGGACAACGCCAAGAAGTTCATCGAGGCGGGCGCCTTCGGCGGCAAGGGCTCCGACAGCCACAAGGCGGCGGTGGTCGGCGACACGATCGGCGACCCGTTCAAGGACACGTCCGGGCCGGCGATGAACATCGTCATCAAGGTGATGACGATCGTCAGCCTGATCTTCGCCTCGGCGTTCGTGTAGAGGCGGTCAGTCCCAGCGGAACCGGGGGGCGCCGAGGACGGCGTCCCCCGGCATCCCGAAGCGGGCCAGCATCAGGCAGAGGAGCGCCCCGCCGAGCGGCATCTCGCCGGGGGCGTTGATCTCGTTGGGGCGCCTCGTGACGACGGCGACCTCCTGCTCATGCTCCGTGAGCAGCCAGCGCCCCGGGCGGCCCAGCCCGCGCTCGGCGGCGTTCAGCCGGTAGCCGTAGTCGGGCCCGTCGATCCCGTAGTAGCCGACCGGGCCCATTCGGCCTCCCTCGCGGACCCCGGGTGTGGCCATGGCGACCCGGTGGTTCGAGGAGTCGGCGAGCACCGGGCAGAGCGATCCGCCGTACTCGATCGACTTGACCCGCCACCTGGTCCCGTCGTCGAGCACCACGGGCTGGCCGAAGCCGAAGTACACGTTGAACCACGAGTAGCGGCCCATCGAGGCGATGGTCCGCCCACCGGCGACGAGGCGGTAGATCGGGAAGCGGAGCCGCCCGACGCGTTCCACCCCGGCGGTCCCCGGCGGGAGGCGGCGCTCGGCGGCTGCCTTCGTCATGAGGTCCCCGGGTGTCGGGGCGGCCGTTCGTCGCGTTCCCGGCGCTTGCGCTCCCAGAACTCGTCTTCGGCCCGCCGCCTGTTGCGATGGACGAGGAACCACAGCCCTGCCACGACGGCGAAGAACAGCACGAACACGACGGCCGACCCCGTGTCGTCCGGCAGGTTGAGGCCGTCTTCGCCGACCTGGGCCCAGATTGCAGGGATCATCTCCCTCCTAGCCTACGGATCCCGCCAGACTCTGGGACCGATGTCCGTTCGCATCATCTTCGTTCGCCACGGCGAGACCGCCGCCAACACCGGCCACGTGTGGCAGGGCCAGGGGGATTCCGGCCTGAGCGCCGCCGGGAAGGCTCAGGCAGACGACCTGGGCCGGCGGCTGAGTTCCTGGGAGTTCGGCCCGGTCGTCTCGTCCGACCTGGGCAGGACCCTCGACACGGCGCGGATCGCCGGCCTCGTCCCGGAGCCCGACCCGGTGTGGCGGGAGATGAACATCGGACGCTGGGAGGGCCTCACCCGCACCGAGGTGGCCGAGCAGTACCCCGAGGAGCTGGCGGCCCTGCGGCGCGGCGAAGTGGTTCGGATGGGCGGCGGCGAGACGTGGGCGGAGTTCGCCGAGCGGGTCGATGCCGCCTTCGAGGCGCTCGTCGGCCGCCTCGACGACGGGGACCAGGGCGTGGTGGTCGCCCACGGAGGGGTCATCCATGCGGTGGTCTCCGGTGTGCTCGGCATCCGGGGGCTGGGACGGCCGTGGCGGGTGGACCGGATCCGCAACACGGCGCTCACCGTGGTCGAGGCCGACCACCGGGGCCGCCGGGTCCGGGTGCTCAACGACGCTACGCACACCCGGACCGTCCCCCACCCCGACGAGACGGGGCCGGTGGTCACGCTGGTGCGCCACGGGGAGACCGAGGCGAACGTGGCGGGGCGGTGGCAGGGCCGCACCGACGGGAAGCTCACCGAACGCGGGCTCGCCCAGGGGGCCGGGCTCGCCGGCCGCCTCGACGGGGTGGCCCACGTGTACGCGTCGCCGCTCCTGCGGGCCAGGTTGACGGCGGAGGCGTTCGCCCGGGCCGGGGGCTTGGCGGTACGGGAGCATCCTGGCCTGACGGAGATCGCCTTCGGGTCCTGGGAGGACCTGACCCCGGAGGAGGCACGGCTCGCCGACCCGGAGACATTCCACCGTGTCTACGACCTGGGCGAGGACCTGCCGCGGGGCGGGACAGGGGAGAGCCACGGTGCGGCGATCCGGCGCCTGGAGCGGGTCGTCGGCGAGATGATCGCCGCCCATCCCGAAGGCAGTGTGGGGCTGTTCAGCCACGGCGGGATCATCCGGGCCTACGCCGTTGCGGTGGCCGGGCTCGAGCACGCCACGAGGCGCCGCCTGTCGATCCCGGGCAACGCGGCCGTGTCACGGATCCGTATCGGCGAGGACGGCCCGACGGTGGCCGACTACAACGTCGGATTGCTCTGACGCAGCTGCCGGCACCATCCGGCCCTAGCCTGAGCTGGTGCGCATCCTGCTGGTGACCAACGACTACCCGCCAAAGCCGGGCGGCATCCAGCAGTACCTCGGCAGCCTGGTGCCGGCGCTCCCCGCCGAGGTCCGGGTGCTCGCTCCCCGCGACGACGGTCCCGCTCCCGGGTCGGTGCGGCGCCACCGGCGCCGCTTCATGTGGCCCACCCGAGAGGTGCGGCGCTGGGTGGAGGAGCAGGTCGCCGAGTTCCGGCCGGACGTGATCCTGTTCGGCGCCCCACATCCGCTCGCCCACATGGGGCCGGCGTTGCGCCGCGCCACCGGCGTGCCGTACGCCGTGCTGTGCCACGGAGCAGAGGTCACCCTCCCGGCCGCCTTCCCGGTCGCCCGGCAGTTGGTGCGCTGGCCGCTGCGACGCGCCGACGCCCTGTTCGCGGTCAGCCGGTTCACCTCACGGCGGGTCGAACGGCTCACCCGGCGTCCCGTCACCTACGTCGGCGCCGGCGTGGACGTTGCCGCCTTCACCCCGGCCTCGGCACCGCCCGAGACGCCTGTGATCGGCTGCGTGAGCCGCTTCGTGCCCCGCAAGGGGCAGCGGCGGGTGCTCGAGGCGGCCGCCGCCCTCCGGGACGAGGGAGTCACCGCCGACGTGCTCTTGGTCGGCAAGGGCCGCGACGAGCGGGCGCTGCGCAGGCTCGCCGGGCGGCTCGGGCTGCCGGTGCGCTTCGAGGTCGGAGTCCCCTGGGCGCGCCTGCCCGACCTCTACCGGGAGATGACCGTTTTCGCCATGCCATGCACGTCCCGGTGGTTCGGGCTCGAGGTGGAAGGTCTCGGCCTGGTCTTCCTCGAGGGGGCCGCAGCCGGGCTGCCGGTGGTCGCCGGCGACAGCGGGGGATCCCCCGAGACGGTGCTCCCCGGCCGCACCGGGTTCGTGGTCGATCGGACCGACGCTCTCGTCGAAGGCCTCCGTCTGCTGCTCGGCGACCCCGAGAAGGCGCGCGCCATGGGGGCCGCGGGCCGGGAACGGGTCGTCGCCGAGTTCACCTGGGAGGCCGTGGCGGAGCGCCTGCTGGCCGGGTTGTCCGCGGTGACGAGGAGCGGTTGATCGAGCCACGCTGCGTGGTGCCACCTTGACTTGCGGCTCCGGGTGACGTAGACACTGGCCTCGTCCCCTCCCCGATCGGACGTTCGCCGCCGTGTCGAAGAAGCTGGTCATCGTCGAGTCGCCCGCCAAGGCTCGCACCATCGCCCGGTACCTGGGCGGCGGCTACATCGTGGAGTCGTCGGTGGGCCACGTGCGCGACCTGCCCCGCAACGCCGGCGACGTCCCGGCCACCTACAAGCAGGAGCCCTGGGCCCGGCTCGGCGTGGACGTGGACAACGACTTCAAGCCGCTCTACATCGTCCCCAAGGAGAAGAAGAGCCAGATCACCAAGCTGCGCTCCCTCCTCAAGGAAGCCGACGAGCTGTACCTCGCCACCGACGAGGACCGCGAGGGCGAGTCCATCGCCTGGCATCTCACCGAGGTGCTCAACCCGAAGGTCCCGGTGCGCCGCATGGTGTTCCACGAGATCACCCCGGAGGCGATCCGGCATGCCGTGGACGAGCCGCGCGACCTGGACCGGCGTCTCGTGGACGCCCAGGAAGCCCGCCGGATCCTCGACCGGCTGTTCGGCTACGAGGTATCGCCGGTGCTCTGGAAGATGATCCGCACCGGCCTGTCGGCGGGCCGTGTGCAGAGCCCGGCGATCCGGATCCTCGTCCAGCGCGAACGCGAACGCATCGAGTTCCGGGCGGCGTCCTTCTGGGACGTCGAAGGCACCTTCTCCACCGAGGAGGGCGAAACCTTCGAGGCGAACCTCGTCGCCCTCGACGGCACCCGGCTCGCCACCGGCAAGGACTTCGACTCCTCGGGAGTCGCCTCCGGAACCGCCCTGGTGCTCGACGAGCAGGCGGCCACCGAGCTGGCCGCCGACCTGGAAGACTCCCCGTTCTCGATCCGCTCCGTGGAGCGCAAGCCCTGGAAGCGTTCCCCGCACGCCCCGTTCCGGACCTCGACCCTGCAGCAGGAAGCGGGCCGCAAGCTGCGGTTCGGGTCGCAGCGCACCATGCGGGTCGCCCAGCGCCTCTACGAGAACGGGTACATCACCTACATGCGGACCGACTCGACGGCACTCTCCGAGTCCGCCGTCGCCGCGGCCCGCGCCGAGGTCCGGGACCGCTACGGGGCCGACTACCTCCCGCCGTCACCCCGGGTGTACCGGTCCGCGGTGAAGAACGCCCAGGAGGCCCACGAGGCGATCCGGCCGGCAGGCGACCACTTCCGGCTGCCCGAGCAGGTGGCCCGTGAGGTGGAGCGCGACGAGGCCCGGCTCTACGAGCTCATCTGGATGCGGACGATCGCCAGCCAGATGGCCGATGCCACCGGCGAGAGCGTCGCAGTGCGGCTCGGCGCCGTCTCGGGATCGGGCCGGGACGCCGAGTTCGCCACGTCCGGCAGGGTGATCGGCTTCCCCGGGTTCCTGCGGGCCTACGTGGAAGGCTCCGACGACCCGGACGCCGACCTCGAAGACCGGGAGCGGCGCCTCCCGGCCCTCTCGGAAGGCGAGGCGGTGACCGCCGACGAGCTCGAGGCCAAGGGCCACGAGACCAAGCCGCCGGCCCGCTTCACCGAGGCCTCACTCGTCAAACGGCTCGAAGAGCTCGGCATTGGGCGCCCCTCCACCTACGCCTCGATCATCCAGACCATCTTGGACCGGGAGTACGCCTGGAAGAAGGGGACGTCGCTCGTGCCCACGTTCACCGCGTTCGCCGCGGTGACCCTGCTCGAGCAGCACTTCCCCAACCTGGTGGACTTCGACTTCACGGCCCGGATGGAGGACGACCTCGACCGGATCGCCACCGGGTCGGAGGAAGCGATCCCGTGGCTGTCCCGCTTCTACTTCGGGAACGGGTACCGGGGGCTCAAGACGGCGGTCACCGCCGGGCTCGGCGAGATCGACGCCAGGGAGATCAACTCGATCCCGATCGGCGAGGACGCCGAGGGACGCGCCATCGTCGCCCGGGTCGGCCGGTACGGGCCGTACGTGCAGCGCGGCGACGACAGCGCGACGATCCCCGACGACCTCCC
>CAYXHU010000123.1:0-5686 GCA_964464675.1 uncultured Acidimicrobiia bacterium | reverse complement strand
TGATGATCGTCGTCCTGCCCTGCATCACCCGCTCGAGGGCGGCGAGCATCTCTGCTTCTACCACCGCATCGACGGACGATGTGGCGTCGTCGAGGATCAAGACCCGCGGATCCCGCAGCACCGCACGGGCAAGGGCCACCCGCTGCCGCTGGCCGCCCGACAGCGAGTGGCCGCGCTCACCGACGACGGTGTCGTATCCGTCCGGCAATCCCATGATGAATTCGTGCGCCTGGGCGAGCCGGGCCGCCAGATGGATCTGCTCGGTCGTGGCTTCCGGGTGCCCGAATGCGATGTTCTCCCCGACCGATGCGGAGAACAGGAACGTCTCCTGGAACACGACCGCCACCTCGCGGCGCAACTCGTCGAGCGACAGCCGGCGAAGGTCGCACCCGTCGAGGGTGATCGCTCCCGAGGTCACGTCGTGGAATCTGGGAACCAGGTGGGCAACGGTGGTCTTGCCGGCACCGGTCGCGCCGACCAGGGCGATCGAGGTCCCGCCGGGGATCACCAGGTCGAACCCCCGCAGCACTTCCGGCCCGCCGGGGTAGGCGAACCGCACGTCGCTGAAGCGCACCTCCCCGTGCCCTGAGCGGAGCGGCATCGGCCGCTGCGGTGGGGCGATCCCCGGATCCTCCGCGAGCAGTGTCTCGATCCGGGTCGCCGCCGCGGCGGCTCTCGGCAACTGGGCGAAGAAGAAGCCGGTGATGCGCAACGGGAAGTTGAGTACGGCGAGGTACTGAGTGAAGGCGACGAACTCGCCGAGCGTCAGATCGCCGCTCACCACCCGGATCCCCCCGATCCACAGCACGCCGACGGTCGCCACCGACGGGATCAGCTCGAAGAACGGCGCATAGGTGGCGCGATGACCCGCCAGCCGGGTGGTCTTGGAGAAGATCCGGTGCGCCGCACCGTCGAGCCTCGCCTGCTCCTGGCGCTCCTGTCCGTAGGATTTGACCACCTGGATGCCCCCGACCGACTCCTCGACCACCTTGGCGAGGTCGGCCAGGCGCTGCTGCACGTCGAAGGAGAGCCGAAGCACGCGCCCCGCATACCTCCGCGCCGTGAGGAGGAGCACCGGAACGCTCAAGCCGGCGACGGCGCCGAGCACCGGGTCGAGCACCAGGAGCACCACGATGATCGTGGCGAACAGCGCAAGGTTGGCCGTGGTGATCGGCGTCATCGCGAATATCAGCCGCACCTGGGAGAGGTCGCTCGAAGAGCGCGACATGAGCTCACCGGTGCTGGTCACGTCGTGGTACTCGAACGCGAGCCGCTGCATGTGCTCGAACATGCGGTTGCGCAGGTCCGCCTCGGCTCGGTAGGAGACACGGAACCCGTAGTAGCGCCGGATCCCGATGCCTACGGCCAGGAGGAACCCCAAGCCGAGGAGTACTGCAACCCGCGGAGCGAGACCTTCCAGGTCGCCGCTGGTGATGGCGTCGTCGATGATCACGCTCACGCCGTAGGGGATGGCGATGGTCATCGCCATCCAGAGCAGGGCGCCGGCGATCGACAGCGACAGGTCGCGCCGGTAACCGCCCAACGTCGACGTGAGCAGCCGGAACCCGGCCCTCACGTCGTCGTCGATCAGGCTCATCGGAGAGAGGCCGCCGGGATCACGACCCACGAGCCTAGAGCGTGTTCCCCGCCCCGCCCGATTCGGCGTCCCGCCGGAAACGCCGGTCGAGGCTCCGGGCTACCGGGCGGGGCCGCATAGACTCCGCACCTGATGTCCTCCGATCGCCACCACCCGGTGCTCATCGGCGCGCTGGTAGCGCTCACCCTGGCGGCGGTGTCGTTCATGGCCTTCACGCTCATCGGGGCAGATTCGGCCGACGGCGATGGAACCGCCATGTCCAGCCTTCCCCCGACCACCGGTGTCGGCACCCTCCAGTCGACAACGACCACCAACCCGTCCGACTCGGGGAGCTCGACGAGCGAAGGCACGACGACGAGCGAGAGCGGGGATCCGACGACGACCACCACCACCGAGCCGGCCATGAATCGCTGGGTCGATCGGCGGACCGTCGGGCAACCGTGGGGCACGGTGGAGGGCCTCCTGATGTTCCGGGGGAACCCCACGAACACGTGGTACGGGACGGGACCGGTGCCGGAAACCCCCGAGGTGTTGTGGCGCTACCCGCAAGAGCCGATGTGCTCCGAATCGACCGACCTCGGAGTGACGAGCACGTGGTGCGGCAACGGATGGACGGGACAGCCGGTGATCTGGGTACGGCCCGACGGTGTCACCGAGATGATCTTCGGCGCCTACGACCGCCGCCTCCACTTCGTCGATGCCGAGACGGGCGAGGCCACTCGGACCCCGCTGCTCACAGGGGACATCATCAAGGGAACCCCCACCATCGACCCCGACGGGTACCCGCTCGTCTACTTCGGGTCGCGCGACAACAAGCTGCGCATCCTCGCCCTGGACCGCTCCGAGGCCGTCGAGCTGTGGCATTTCCTCGCCGATCTCGGCTACGAGGGACGATGGAACGACGACTGGGACGCCAATCCCCGGATCATCGACGACTACATGTTCGAGGGATCGGAGAACAGCCTCTTCTACATCTGGAAGCTCAACCGCGGCTACGACGAGAACGGGCTGGTCACGGTCGAACCCGAGATGGTGTTCAAGATGGAGACCTGGAACCAGGAGATCATCGACTTGATCGCCCCTTCCGGGTACATGGCGACCTCGGTCGAGAACTCCGCTGCGGTGTTCGAGGGCAGGGTGTACTTCGCCACCTCGGCGGGGCGGGTGCTCGGGCTCGACATCCGCAACATCGAACGCGGCGAGGTCGAGGTGGTGTTCGACTTCTGGGTCGGCGACGACGTCGACGCGTCGATCGTCGTGGACGACCTGGGGATGCTGTACGTGTCGGCCGAATACGAGCGCTACACGGACACGGCGACCGAACTGGGTCAGCTGGTCAAGCTCAACCCCTACGTGGACGACCCTTATGTGTGGGGCATGTACTCGCTGACCGAACCCCCCACCAAAGGTGGCCTCTGGTCGACGCCGGCCCTCGGGGAGGGCGTCCTGTACGCGGTCACCCACAAGGGGTTCCTCATCGCCGTCGACATGGAGACCGGCGAAGAGGTGTGGGTGGACGAGGTCGGGTTCGGCTCGTGGTCGTCCCCGGCGGTCGTCGACGGCCACCTGGTCGTCGCCACCAATACCGGCATGCTCCGCTCCTACGACGTACGCGACCCCCGAGCGCCCGTTCTGGAGTGGGAGATCCAGGTCGGCGCCGGCCCGATCGAAGCCACGCCCGCGGTGTGGAACGGAGCCATCTACGTGGGCGTGCGGGACGGCTACATGTACGCCGTCGGTGAGTAGCGGTCGCTAGGACGTGGCGCCGATACGGCGCAGCATGCGGCGGGCCCGCCGGGCGGCGCTCAGCGACGCCGGCTCCCACTGCACGTGGACGATGGTGTCGTCGAAGCCGCTGTCGGTGACGGCCACGGACAGACGAGCCGTGTCCCGCGCGCCGGGCAGCCTCATCGAGATGTGCTGCTCTTCCGGATCGGCGATCGTCACCTGGAACCCGGCCGGGCCGGCTTCCTCCAGCAGCCGCTCATAGGCTTCTCGAGTGGACACCTGGACTCGGCGGATGATCATGGGCATGTCGGGTCGTCGGGGGTGATGTGTTCACTGTAGGCCGTTCCGTGTGACGACAGCGTGACGGAACGGCCGGCCTCCCACGAGAAACGCCGTCAGGCGCGGGCCGAATCCTCCAGGACCGGGCTGCGACGCACGGCAGGGGGCGATGGACCGACGAACGGGCGTTCCTGAGCCGCAGGGCACGCAGGCAACGCGACCTCGAAGCTGGTCAGCCCCGCGTCACGCCGATAGGAGAGGCTCCCACCCATCTTCTCGGCAAGCAGGCGGGCGTTCGCCAGGCCGAGGCCAACGCTTCCCTCCTGGACGGCGCTGGCGCCGTCGTGCACGAACCGTTCGAAGAGGCGCCGCCTCCTCTCTTCGGGCACACCCACCCCATCGTCGATCACGTGGATCACATAGCGGTCGTCGCGGGCCTTCCCAACAACGCAGCAGCGGGCACCGCCGTGAGCGACTGCGTTGGCGAGGAGGTTCCCCAGCAGATGCCGCAACCGGATCGGATCGGCGAGCACCCTACCGGGATCGAGACTCGCTGGGATGTGAAGCCCGAGTGCACGGTACGGGGCAACCGCCTCCACGACGACCGCCGACGGATCGGTCTCGCCGATCTCGACCTTCAGGTTCTCTCCGGCGGCGGCGACGATCAGGTCGTCGACCATGCGCCGAAGTGACTCTGCTTCTCCGAGGATCGCACCCGCCATCTCGCGCTGGCCTGCGTTCGCCGACCGGTCCTCGAGAAGTATCTGCGAATACCCGTAGATGCCGGTGAGCGGGGTGCGCAGCTCGTGCGAGATACCCGAGATGAGCTCGTCCTTGGTTCCATCACCGCTTTCTGGCGCTCGTAGCGGTGCTCGAGGTCGCGGCGCGCCTGGCGCCGCCGGGCCAGCAGGGCGTAGCTGATCACCGCGCCCAGGGGAACGAAGAAACCGACCACGAAACGCACCGCGTTGGCGAGGCGCCCCGCGCCTGCCTGAGTGAGTCCCATCTCGTTGAGCCGCTCGGCCCGCTCGTCCGAGACGACCCGCACCAGTTCGTCGTATGCGGCATCGAACTCCCCCTCGATGACCCCCAGCGCTCCCGGAGCGTCCCCCCGCTCCAGGAGAGCCACGGCGTCGGCGGCGAACCGGTCGACCTCGTCGATCGCCCACCCGGCGGCCGCCGCGTCGGCGGTCGCCATGGACGGCTGGAGGTTGGAGACTCGGCCCTCCAGCAGCTCGAGGTTGAGGAGCGTGTCGGCGATCTTGGGCATCGACCTCGGAGCGGTCGGCGACCCCGGCGGAGGAGGCGGCCGCGAGCACCTGCGTCTGCGAGAGACTGTTGCGCGCCGCCGCTGCGGCACTCAGCACACCCTCCGCCTCGACGGCAACGGCGGCGTTGTCGGCGGTGCGCTCGAGGCTGTCCGAGTTGGCCATCACTGCGGCGAGAGCCACCACGATCGCGATCGCCGCCGCGGCGAGGCCGGCGAGCACCTCGGACGATCCGAGACGGCGGGCCAGGCCGGGGAGCCTCACGGCGACTCCCTCCCTCGAATGCGCCGGACGGCGCTCCGGAAGGCCCCGGCGACCGCCCGGCGCGCCGGGCTGCGTGCCATGGTGAATCCGACCGCCCCGGCGAGCAGCACCGAGGGGATGAGCACGGACCGACCGGCCTCGACCAGGGTGCGCACCAGCACCTCGACCACGATGAACGGCGAGAGGAGCCCGGTGACCACCGCAGGGGAAACCACCATCTCGAGCCTCTCGATCGCCTGAGCCGCCACCGGAGCACCGACGCTGGTCATCGCGTCGGCGGAGCGCCGCGCCGCGGCTCGTCGTTCCGCCACGGTCGTCGTGGTCGTCGGAGGCGTCGTGGTCGTCGTCGCGGCGGCCGGCATCGGAGACTGCATCCCTCGTGGAAACCCACAGGCCGGGGAAGGGCGACGCCGCAGGGGAGCGGCCGGCCACGATCACCAGGGCAGCCGCCGCGGTCGCCGCGGCGATCGACAGCCCGAGCCGGCGGGCCCGGCGCGCGGCAGGGCTGTGGGAACGGCGTCGATCGATCGACTCCATGCCTACATGTCGG
>CAYXHU010000122.1:0-5712 GCA_964464675.1 uncultured Acidimicrobiia bacterium | reverse complement strand
CCCTCGTGGATGAGGCCGAGGAGGATGTGCTCGGTGCCGATGTAGTTGTGGTTGAGGAGGCGAGCCTCCTCTTGGGCGAGGACGACGACTCGCCTGGCTCGATCGGTGAACCTCTCGAACACGCTTCCGTCTCCCGATATGTCGACGGCGCTCCCGATCCGGGGGCGCCTCCGGCACTATAGCGGTGGGCCGTCCCAATCCAGAGGGGCCGTTCTCGTCGGAATCGGCACGAACGCCGGCCGTCCTGAGCGATCGATCCGGGCTGGAATCCCGGCCCCGCTACCATCCTGGTCGCCGCCCCGTCCCCCGAGGACCGACGTCATGGACCGCCCTGTGATCCGAGATCTCGTGCCGATCGACAGGGTGTGGACGCGCCTCGAGTCGGTGGAGCGCCGGCTCTACGAGGTCACCGTATCCGAGGATCCCGACCTCACCCGGATCGCCCAGCACCTCATCGGGGCGGGGGGCAAGCGGTACCGGCCGCTGCTGGCCCTCGTCGCCGCAGAGCTCGGCCCGGAGCCTGGGGACGCGCCGGTCGAGGCCGCGGTGGCCGTGGAGCTCATCCACCTCGGCAGCCTGTACCACGACGACGTCATCGACGAGGCGGATGCCCGCCGCGGCACCGTGTCGGTGAACGCCAACTGGTCGAACACCGTTGCGATCCTCGCCGGGGACTACCTGCTCGCCAGAGCATCGGAGATCGCCGCACCGCTCGGCGAGGAAGCCGTTGCCCTCCTCGCGAGGACCTATGCGCAGCTCTGCGAGGGCCAGTTCCGGGAGCTCCAGCTCGGGGACGACCTGGATCACGGCCCGGAGCACTATTACCGGGTGATCGAGAACAAGACCGCCAGCCTCATCCGTACCTCCGCCAAGCTCGGAGCGATGGCGGGCGGGGCCGGCCCGGCCGAGATCCGGGCCGCCGAGCAGTGGGGTCACGAGGTCGGGATGGTGTTCCAGCTCACCGACGACGTGCTCGACCTGATCGCCACCGAGGATTTCCTGGGGAAGCCGGCCGGGTCCGACATCGGCGAGGGAACCTTCACCCTCCCGGTGCTCCACGCGGTGGCCTCCCCGGACGGGGACGAGATCCGCAGGCTGCTCGCCGCGGGACGTCCTCATCGCCCCGAGGCGGTCGGCCGGGTCATCGAGATCGTGCGCGCCGGCGGCCATGTGGACGGGACGCTCGCCGAGGTCCACGATCGCATCGCCGCGGCACGCGCCGCCATGGCGGCGCTCGGCGACGGCCGGGTCACCAAGGTGTTCCGGGGGCTCGCCGACTACCTCACGGAACGGGTCGACGCGGCGCTGAACCACTGACCTCCGGCTACGCCTCCGGCCGCAGGTGGGGGAACAGCACGACCTCGCGGATGCTCTCCTGGCCGGTGAGCAGCATGACCAGCCGGTCCACACCCAGGCCCATGCCGCCGGTCGGGGGCATCCCGTACTCCAGGGCGCGCAGGAAGTCCTCGTCCACCGGGTGGGCCTCGTCGTCACCCCTGGCGCGCGCCGCGGCCTGGGCCTCGAACCGCTTGCGCTGCTCGATCGGATCGTTGAGCTCGCTGAACGCGTTGGCCAGCTCCCTCCCGGCGACGATCACCTCGAAACGCTCGACGAGGCCCTCCCGGCTCCGGTGGTCCCTCGCCAACGGGGAGATCTCCTTCGGGTAGTCGAGCACGACCGTCGGCTCCCACAAGGTCGGCTCGACGTGCGCCTCCCAGACCTCGGAGACGATCTTGCCCACCCCCCAGCCGGGCTCCACCGCGATGCCGAGTTCGAGCGCGTGGTCCCGGGCCGCCTCGATGGGCATGCCGAGGTCCCAGTCGACCCCGGTCGCCTCCACGGCCGATCCGACGTAGTCGAGGCGGCGCCACGGCGCGCCCAACGGCAGCGGCCGGCCGGCGTACTCCAGGTCGGTGCCGCCGACGACCGACTCACAGGCCTCGACGACCAGGGCCTCGGTGAGGTCGATCATGTCGGTGTAGTCGGCCAGGGCCTGGTAGAGCTCGAGCATCGTGAACTCGGGGTTGTGTCGGGGAGACACACCCTCGTTGCGGAACACCCGGCCGATCTCGTACACGCGGTCCACCCCGCCCACGATCAGCCGCTTGAGGTGCAGTTCGATGGCGATCCTCAGGTACATGTCCACGCCCAGGGCGTTGTGGTGGGTGGTGAAGGGCCTGGCGAGCGCCCCGCCGGGAAGCAGGTGCAGCATCGGGGTCTCCACCTCGACGAACCCGCGCCGGTCCAGGGATTCCCGGAGCGTCCGGACCGTGGCGGTGCGCGCCTCGAGCACGTCGGCCGCCTCCCGGTTGACGATCAGGTCCAAGTAGCGCCGCCGGTGACGCTGCTCCACGTCGGTGAGCCCGTGCCACTTCTCTGGGAGGGGCCGTAGGGCCTTGGCGAGCAGCACCAGCTCGTCGACGCGCACGCTCAACTCGCCGCGCTTGGTGGTGATCACCTCGCCCCGCACGCCCACCCAGTCTCCCGGATCCAGCCCCGTGAACGCGGAGAACTGGTCCCCGAGGCGGCCGGCGTCGGCGAACAGCTGGATCCGCCCGGTCCAGTCCTGGAGCACCCCGAACGCCAGCTTGCCGAGGTCCCTCGTGTTCAGCAGCCTCCCGGCCACGGCGACGGTGACCCCGGACCCCTCGCCGGGGCCCAGGTCTCCGTACTCGCCGTGCAGCCGGGCTGCGGTCGCGGTCCGCTCGTACCGCACCGGGTAGGGCTCGATCCCCGCGGCGCGGGCGTCCTCCACCTTCGCCAGCCGTGCCGCGGTGAGCCGGTGCTCCTCCAGCGGCTCACCGGCCGTCACATCGGTCATCATCCCTCCACGTTCAGCTCGTAGAGCAGCCGGAGCCCGTCGAGCGTGAGCGTCTCGTCCACCCTCGCCACGGTTCGGCAGTGCGGCACGATCGTGACCGCCAGGCCCCCGGTTGCGACCACCGCAGCCTCGCCGCCGAGTTCGGCGAGGATGCGCTCCACGATGCCGTCCACCATGCCGGCGTGGCCGAGTACGAGCCCGCTCTGCATCGCTTCCACGGTGTTGCGCCCGATGACGCAGGGCGGGGCCTTCGTCTCCACCCTCCGCAGCGCGGCGGTCGCCGCGATGAGAGCGTCTTCCGAGACCCCGAGCCCCGGGGCGATCACGCCCCCCACGTACGCGCCGGAGCGGTCCACCACGTCGAAGTTCGTCGACGTGCCGAAGTCGACCGCCACCACCGGGGCCCCGTACCTGTGCAGCGCGGCGACCGCGTTGACGACCCGGTCGGCGCCGACCTCCTTGGGGTTGTCGATGGTGATCGCCATCCCGGTGCGGATGCCGGGCCCGACGACGAGGAGGGGCCCGTCGACGAGCTCGCGCCCCACCTGCACGATCTCCTCCTTCGCGGTGGGGACGACGCTCGAGATCGCCACCCCGGTGACGTCGGCGAGGTGGTATCCGTCCTGGCGCAGCAGGCCGGCGAAGAACAGCTTGTACTCGTCGGCGGTCCGTTCCCGCACCGTCGAGAGCCGCCACTGGTCGACGAGCTCCGCGCCGTCGAACAGCCCCATGACGGTCTGCGTGTTCCCGACGTCTATGGCGACCAGCATCACTCCGCCTCCGCGTAGAGGATCGAGGGACCGTCCAGCCACGTACCCCGGTCGGGCGAGTGCGGTTCGTCGAACCACACGTTGTCGATGAGCCTCGTGTCGCCCACCCGGGCCGCGACCGCGAGGAATGCAGCCCGGTCCAGCACGGCGAGACGGCTGGCATCCTCGGCGTCTGCCAGTTCGACGTACTCGCGTCTCACCATGGGGATCCGGTCGAGCTCGTCCTGCACGAGGCTCTCCAGCGCGGCTCCGGCCCGTTCCCCGGCCTCGGCAGCGTCGGCGGCAGCCATCAGGCCGCGCGACAGCGCCAACGCGGCGTGGCGCTCGGCTGCATCGAGGAACACGTTCCTGCTCGACAGGGCGAGCCCGTCCTGCTCGCGCACCGTGGGGCGGCCGAGCACCTCCACCGGGAACGACAGGTCGGCGGCCATGCGGGAGATCACCGCCAGCTGCTGGGCGTCCTTGCGCCCGAACACCGCTGCGTCGGGCGCCAGGCCGGCGAACAGCTTGGCGACCACCGTGGCGACGCCGTCGAAGTGGCCGGGGCGCCGGATGCCTTCCATCCGGTCGGTCACCGACTCCACCGTGATCCGCGTGAGCGGGGTCCCCGGGTACATCTCCGCCAGGGTGGGAGCGAACAGGACGTCGACGCCGGCACGTTCGAGCAGCGCGGCATCCCGGGACAGGTCCCTCGGGTACCGGTCCAGGTCGGCCTGGTCCTCGAACTGCAGCGGGTTCACGAAGAGGCTGACCATGGTCGTGTCGAAGCCGACCGCGGACTCCACGAGGGCGAGGTGGCCCTCGTGCAGGTAGCCCATCGTCGGGACGAGGGCGATCCGGCCGGCCGCCGCCTCCCTGGCGTCCGAGAAGGTGTGGACGATCCTCATCTCAGGACCCGTGCGAACTCGTCGGTCCGGCCGGCGACGCGGGCCACCGCGCGTCCCATGGCCGCGAAGTCCTCTTCGAGGTCGGGAACCGCCGCGGCCACGGCGGCCCGCTGGGCGGCCACCGTGGCGAGGTCACCCCGGGCGATCGGCCCCGTGAGTGCCGCCCCGGGCCCGAGGCCGAAGGCGTTCTCGACCACCGCGTCGATGAGAGGACGGGCCGCCGCGAACGGCACGCCCGAGGCATCGAAGAGCCGTTCGGCCATCGCCAGCGCCGCCAGCGGGTAGTTGGCCGCAGCGGCGGCGGCCGCGTGGTACACGGGCTTCAGGTCGTCGGCGAGGGAGAAGGGGAGGGCGCCGATCGACCTCGCCAGTCCTGCGAGGTCTTCGGCGAAGGCCGGAGCGTCGGTGGTGACGGCGATCCACGAACCGGCCAGGCGCGCCGCCCCGACCTCCGCATTCGGGATCGTCTGGAGAGGATGGAACGACCCGAGGGCCATGCCCGGCCCGAGGGCATCGAGCGCCCGCACCGACGTCACGCCGGAGAGATGGATCGCGCGGTCGATCTCTCCGGCCCGCCCGCCGAGCGTGCCGGCCACCTCCGCGATCGCGTCGTCCCGCACCGCGACCACCAGCAGGTCGGCGGCGGGGAGGCGATCTCGGTCCCCGACGACCGCGCCGCCGAGGCGTGCCGCCGCGGCCCGGGCGGCCTCGACCCGACGCGCCACCACGCCCACCACCCGGTGGCCGGCACCCACGAGACACAGCGCAAGCGCCGTGCCGGCGCGTCCCGGCCCGGCGAGCACGATGTCCACGGACCCTCCTCTGCGACGGACGGGAGGAGTGTAGGGCGGGGTTCCCTGCGACCGCCCGACTCCATCAGCGGGAGTGCAGCCACCTCCACACGACGGCCCCTGCCGCCGCACCGAGGGCGACCGCGAGCGGCACCACCCACGGGCCCCGTTCGGCCGCCTCCCAGCCGGGACCGGCCACTCTGCGGATCTGCTGAGACGCGACCCCGCCGACCAGGTCGGTCGGCCGGCGCCCGTCGGGAAGCGCCCCCGGCCATACCTCGGCGAGCGGCACGAGCACGAAGCGACGTTCGGCGATACGCGGATGCGGGATCGTCAAGCCGGGCTCGTCGATCTGCTGGTGGCGGGAGACCAGCAGATCGACGAGCCCGGCTTGACGATCTGCTGGTCTCCCGCCACCAGCAGATCGAGGTCGAGGGTCCTCG
>CAYXHU010000121.1:0-5727 GCA_964464675.1 uncultured Acidimicrobiia bacterium | reverse complement strand
GTGAACGTGTTCCTCAAGTGCGAGGCCGATCCCACCGCCCGGGTCCGGGGGCGCCGCCAGGTATCCCTCGACGACTCCGACGTGCACCACCACCGCCACATCAAGGGCGCCGTCGGCGGCGTCGTGGCGGCGGCGGTTGGCGACACGGCGGTGTTCGTCTCGGTAGCCGCCCTCCACCAGGGGCCGTCGGGCGGCGGCCCGGTAGCGGCGATCGTCGAGCTCGACTGAACGTGACGGTCTCGGCCGCAGGAGGGGCTCGGCTGCGCATTCGCTGTGCCGCGGCGGCCAGCAGCGCGGTGCGTCCCCTCCTCGACGGCCACCCGGCGCCCGGGCGGATCCTGGGGTGCTCCGGTGCGGCGGCGTGGATCGCCGTCGCCGACGAGGTCGTCGTCGTGGCGGCCTCCGACGCGGTGCGGCTTCCCAACGGCGTCGCGCTGGGGATCCCGTCCGGCCGGGCGCCGCTCGGTTTCGACGCCTCCGCCCTCGACTGCACCGTCGGAGGCGGAGGCGTCCTGCTCCCGGCCGTGGACGTGCGCGTGGTGCGGTGGTGGGATCCCCGGCCGGCACTCCCGGCGGTGACCCCCGCCGAAGTGCTGCGATCGGTGGCGGTGCTCCGGGACCGTGTCGCCGGACCGCCCGACCCGGGACTGGGCCGGGCCCTCGCGGGGCGCGACCCGGGTGCCGTGCTGGGCGCGGCCCTCACCGTGGTGGGGCGGGGCGACGGGCTCACCCCCGCCGGCGACGATCTGGTCGCCGGCGCTCTCGCCGGGTACGGCCTCATCGGGACCGCCCTCGGCGATCCGGAGACCGCCCGGCTGGTCGGTGCGGTCGCCGGGCCTCTGGACCGGGCCGCTCGAGAGCGCACCACGTCGCTGTCGGCGGCGCTGCTGCGCCATGCCTGCCGGGGAGAGGTGGCCGACCCGGCGGCTGGGATGCTCCGGGCCCTGGCCGGCCGCGGCGACCCGGCGGCGGCCTGCGAGGCGCTCTGCGCGGTGGGCCATTCCTCGGGCCCCGCCCTGGCGGCGGGGCTCCTCATCGGGGCGGCGGCTGCCGCCGGACGGGAGATGTTGTGATCGACCACGTAGAGGTCCGGCGCCGGACCTACCACGATTCGGTCCGGCTCATGCAGGCGAGCGCCGCCGTCCAGGCGGCCGACGGCGTCGAATCGGCGCTCATCGCCATGGGTACGGACCTCAACCTCGGCCTGCTCGCCGACATGGGCTTCGCGGTGCCGGAGGCCGGGCCCGACGACATGATCGTCGCGGTGCGCGCCGCCGACGAGCAGGCGGCCGCAGCCGCGGTGGCGTCGCTCGACGCCGTGCTGGCGGCTCGCCCGGAGCAGGGTGGGACGCTCGACGCACCGGCGCCGTGCACCGTCGGGCGGGCCGGCGACGACCTTGGGGCCGACCTGGCGCTCATCTCGGTGCCGGGGCCGAGCGCCTTCCTCGAGGCCGAGGAGGCACTGCGCCACGGCATGAACGTGATGATCTTCAGCGACAACGTGGCCGTCGAGCACGAGGTGCTCCTCAAGCAGATGGGCCGGGAACGCGGTTTGCTGGTGATGGGGCCCGACTGCGGGACCGCGGTCGTCGGCGGAGTCGGCCTCGGCTTCGCCAACGCGGTGCGTCCGGGCCCCGTCGGGCTGGTCGGAGCCTCGGGCACCGGGATCCAACAGCTGTGCTGCCTGCTCGACGACGCCGGCGTGGGGATCCGCCATGCCCTCGGCACCGGGAGCCGGGACCTCTCGTCGCGGGTCGGCGGCAGCGCCACCCTGCAGGGGCTCGCCGCCCTCGACCGCGACCCGGGGGCGGAGGTGATCGTGGTTGTGTCCAAGCCCCCGGCGGCCGAGGTGGCCGAACGGGTCAGGGCCGCCGCCGAGTCGTGCCGCACCCGCGTGGTGTTCGCCCTCATCGGCGAGCAGACGCTCGAGGCGGCGGCCGCGGCGACCCTCACGTCGCTCGGAGTGCCGGTGCCGGAGCCGGCGTCCTGGCCTGCGCCCGGCCGGGGACACCGGCCCGGCGCGGTGCGCGGCCTCTTCTCGGGGGGCACCCTGTGCGGGGAGGCGGCCATGGTGGCCGCAGCGACGCTCGGAGAGATCGGGGACGATCTCGACGCCCCCGGGCACACGATGGTGGACCTGGGCGGCGACGAGTTCACCAGGGGCCGGCCTCATCCCATGATCGACCAGCGCCTGCGGCTGCACCACCTGGAGGCCGCGGCGGCCGACCCGTCGGTCGGCGTCATCCTGCTCGACGTGGTGCTCGGCTACGGCGCCCACCCCGACCCGGCGTCCGAACTGGCGCCGGCGATCGCCGGGGCGGTGGAGCGGGAGGCCGCCGTCGTGGTCTCCCTGTGCGGCACGAACGCCGACCCGCAGGGCCGGGACGCCCAGGCCGCCGCGCTGCGCGACGCCGGCGCGTCCGTTTTCCTGTCCAACGCAGCGGCAGCCGGGTACGCCGCCGGCCTGGGAGGTGCCCGATGACCGATCTCGACAGCCTGCTCACCGGCGAGCCGGTCGTGGCCACCGCAGGAGCCGACCTGTTCGCCGACGCCCTCGAGGCCCAGGGCGCCCGGGTGGTACGGGCCGACTGGCGCCCGCCGCCCGAGGAGCTGACCTGGGCGCTCGACGCCGTGACCGCCGCCGGGGCCGCCGAGGCCAATGCAGGCGCCGTGGAGCGCATGGTGTCGGTTCGCCCGGCTCTCACCGGGATCGCCGCGGCCCGCGAGGTCATGGAGATGGGGGAGCGGACCTTCTTCCACGCCGGGCCGCCGATCGAGTGGGCCGACTGCAGCGGGCCGATGCGGGGCGCCCTCATCGGAGCGATGCTGTACGAAGGCCTGGCCGAGACACCCGAGGAGGCTTCCCGGCTCGGGCCGCAGCTCGAGCTGTCCCCGTGCCACCACCACCGGGCGGTCGGCCCGATGGCCGGGGTGATCAGCCCGTCGATGCCGGTGTCGGTGGTGCGCGACCTCGACGGCGAGGGCGTCGCCTACGCCACCCTCAACGAGGGGCTCGGCAAGGTGCTGCGCTACGGGGCGTTCGCCCCGGAGGTGATCGACCGCCTCCGCTGGATGGAACGGGTGCTCGGCCCGGTGCTCGGAGCGGCCCTGGCCCGCCGCGAGCCGATCGACCTGCGCATCATCATCTCCCAGGCCCTGCAGATGGGCGACGACGGCCACAATCGGAACCGCGCCGCCACGTCGCTGCTGCTGCGCCACCTCGCGGGGCCGCTCATCGACGGCGACGGCCCGGTGGGGCCGCGGGCCGAGGTGTTCCGATTCGTCGAGGCCAACGACCACTTCATGCTCAACCTGGTCATGGCCGCCGGCAAGGTCGGGGTCGATGCCGCATCCGCGGTGGCGGGATCGAGCCTGGTCACCACGATGGCCCGCAACGGCACCGAGTTCGGGATCAGGCTCTCTGGGACCGGCGACGACTGGTTCACCGCTCCCGCCCCGGTGGTGGACGGCCTGTACCTGGGCGGGTTCACCGCCGAGGACGCCAACCCGGACCTGGGCGACTCGGCGATCACCGAGACCGTCGGCTTGGGGGGCTTCGCGATGGCGGCGTCGCCGGCCATCGTCGGCTTCGTCGGTGGGAGCGCCATGGGCGCGGTGCGGCGCACCCTGGAGATGTACGAGATCTGCCTCGCCGAGCACCCCGACTACAAGGTGCCGATCCTCGAGTTCCGGGGCACTCCGACCGGGATCGACGCCACCCGGGTGGTGCGAACCGGCGTCACCCCGGTCATCAACACCGGGATCGCCGGCAAGGAGGCGGGGGTCGGCATGGTCGGGGCGGGTGTCGTCCAGGCCCCCATGGAGTGCTTCACCAAGGCGGTCGAGGCTTTGGCTGCAAAGGAGGTGGCGGGGTGAGCATCGCTCACGACTTCGACTACGTGAGAGCGTCCACCCTCGCCGAGGCGCTGGAGGCGCTCGGCGAGGGAGGGCCCGGGGCCCGGGTGCTGGCCGGGGGCACCGACATGGTCGCCTGGCTGCGCGACGACGCGGTCCACCCCGACCTGCTCGTGGACATCAAGGACGTCCCCGGACTGGACGAGATCACCGTGCGCGACGGGACCCTGGAGATCGGGGCTCTCGTGACGTTCAGCCGGATCATCGATTCGCCGCTCGTCGCCGAGCACGCCCCGACCCTCGTCGAGGCGTCGCACACGGTGGCGTCGGTCGGCATCCGCAACCGGGCCACGCTCGTCGGAAATCTGTGCTCTGCCGTGCCGTCGCTCGACGGCGGCCCGCCGCTCCTGGTCCACGAGGCTGCGTTGCGGGTAGCCGGCAAGGACGGGGAACGGTCGGTGCCGATCGGCGAGTGGTTCTCCGGCCCGCGCCGCACGGTGCTGGCCGACGGCGAGATCGCCCTCGGGGTGTCCATCCCGGCGGCGGGCGAGCACGGCGGCTGCTACCTGAAGCTCTCCCGCTACCGGGGCGAAGACCTGGCCCAGGCGAGCGTCGCCGCGCTGGTCCTCCCCGGCAACCGGTACCGGGTGGCGTTCGGCGCGGTGGGCCCGGTGGCGTTCCGGGCTCCGGGGATCGAGGACCACCTCGCGGGCCGGGTGCTCGACGACGAGGCGATGGACGGGGCGAAGGCGCTGGTGGACGAGGTGATCTCGCCGATCACCGACGTGCGTGCCAGCAGCGAGTACCGGGCGCACATGTGCCGCGTGATGCTGGGACGGGCCCTGCGGGCCGCCGCCGGACGCCTCGCCGGGGACGGCCCGGCGTACGGCGAGGAACTGCTCTAGGAGGGTGATGAGACAGTCAGTGACGATCACCGTCAACGGCTCGCGGTTCGACGTCGAGGTCGAGCCGGCCGAGGTGTTGCTCGACGTGCTGCGCGAGAAGATCGGGCTGAAGAGCCCCAAGATCGGCTGCGAGCGCGGCGACTGCGGCAGCTGCACGATCCTCATCGACGGGCGCACCGTGCGGTCCTGCCTCGTGCTCGCCGTCGAAGCCGAAGGGCACGAGCTGACGACCCTGGAGGGGATCAACCACGAGGGGCTCACCGGCTTGCAGCGCACCATGGTGGAGATGTCGTCGTTCCAGTGCGGCTTCTGCGCTCCGGGCATCGTGCTGTCTGCCTACGAGCTCATCCAGGAGCACCCGGCCCCGAGCCGCGAGCAGGTGCAGGAAGCCATCGCCGGGAACCTGTGCCGGTGCACCGGCTACGACCCGATCGTCGACGCAGTCCTGGCGGCGACCCACGAGGGAGGGGCGGTATGACGCAGCGGACCTATCCGGGGAGGGCCGACGAGGTCAACGAGATGCGCGAGTTGCAGTTCGTCGGCACCGGTGTGTCCCGGATCGACGGGCTCGAGAAGCTCACCGGGGCGGCCGTCTACGTGGACGACATGGACTTCGGGCCGGCGCTGCTGCACGCCGAGGTCGTGGAGAGCCCGCACGCCCATGCGCTCATCACCGGCATCGACACGTCCAAGGCCGAAGCGGTCCCCGGCGTCGTCGGGGTGTTCACGGGCAAGGACTTCCCGTTCACCTTCGGCCTGTACATGCAGGATCGCTACGTGTTCGCGGTGGACCGGGTCCGCTTCGTGGGCGAGCAGGTGGCCGCGGTGGTCGCCACCGACCCCAGGGTCGCCAAGCGGGCGGCGAAGCTCGTCGAGGTCGCCTACGAGGTGCTCGAGCCGGTGTTCGACCCCGTGGCGGCCGCCGGCGAGGCCTCCTGAGTTTTTGCCCAGCGGACCCGCCCCGGCA
>CAYXHU010000120.1:0-5755 GCA_964464675.1 uncultured Acidimicrobiia bacterium | reverse complement strand
TCGGTGAGCCGCCTCCCGGTGAGCGCCAGGCGGGCGGCCTGGATCGGGTCCTGGTGGGAGACGAGCACTGCAGCCGCCCCGGGGTGGGCCGTCGCCAACTCGCGGACGAGATCGACGATCCGTTCGGCGGCCGCGGCGATAGATTCGGGAGAGAAGGGGAGATCGTCGGGGTGGGCCAGGTAGGCCTCCAGCTCCCCCGGGAACACGTCGGGCAGCCGTTCCCACTCGGTCCCCGCCCATCTGGCTGCCAGCCGCCATTCGGTGAGTCGGCCGTCGGTGGCGAGCTCCAGGCCCAGCGCCGCCGCGATGGGCTCGGCGGTCTCGATCGCCCGGTCGAGTGGGGACGACACGACGAGGTCCGCGCCGAGGGTGCGGACCCGAGATGCGGCCGCGGCGGCCTGGCGGCGTCCGGTTTCGCTGAGGTGGTACCCGGGAAGATCCGCATAGACGACGTGGTCGGGGTTGTGGACCTCCCCGTGGCGCACGAGATGCAGGCCGGCCAGCACGGCGCGGCAGTGTAGGGGACGGCGGTACCGTGAGCGCGTGGGGTTCGACGAGTGGATCGCTCACGTGGACATGGACGCGTTCTTCGTGGAGGTGGAGCGGCGGCGCCGTCCTGAGCTCCGCCGGGTCGCGGTCGTCGTCGGCGGCACCGGAGATCGCGGCGTGGTGGCGTCCGCTTCGTACGAGGCGCGCCGCCGCGGGGTCCATTCGGCGATGCCCACGGTCCAGGCCCGCCGGCTGTGCCCTCACGCGGTGTTCCTGCCTGCCGACCACGGCGCGTACCGGGATGCCTCGCGGCGGGTGTTCGAAGTCCTCCGATCGTTCACTCCCGTGGTCGAGCCCCTCTCCGTGGACGAGGCTTTCCTCGACGTGTCGGGCCTTCGCCTCCATTTCGAGAAGCCGGCGGCGGTCGGCGAGGCGATCCGGGAGCGGCTGCGCGCCGAGACCGGCCTGCCGGCGTCGGTCGGGTTGGCCACCTCGAAGCTGATCGCCAAGCTGGCGAGTGAGCGCGCCAAGCCCAACGGCCTGCTCGTGATCCCCGCCGGAGGGGAGACGGACTTCCTCCACCCGCTCGGCGTGCGGGCGCTCTGGGGGGTCGGTGAGGCCACACACGCTCGTCTCGAGGAACTCGGCGTGAGCACCGTCGGAGAGCTGGCCGCGCTTCCCAGGGCGACCTTGGAGCGGCGGCTCGGTGCCGCGGGCGGCGGGCTCCTGTGGGAGCTCGCCCAGGCTCGGGACGATCGGGCCGTCGAGCCGGCCGAAGGTGCGAAGTCGGTCTCCGTGGAGCACACCTACGAACACGACCTGCGCGCGGAGTCGGAGGTCGCCGCCGAGGTGCTGCGGCATGCTCATCGCCTGGCGGCGCGACTGCGCGACGCCGGGCTGGCGGCTCGCACCGTGACCCTCAAGGTGCGGTACGCGGACCTGACCGTGGTCACTCGCAGCGAGACGTCGGACGGGCCGATCGACACGGCTCACGACTTGGTGGCCGCAGCCCGCCGTCTCCTGGACCGCGTGGCTCTCGCCGGGAAGGCGGTGCGCCTGGTCGGGCTGGGTGCCTCCGGGCTGGAGGCGGGGGAGACCCCTCGGCAGCTCGAGCTGGGACGGCGGCCTTGGGACGACCTGGAAGGCGCCGTCGACCACATCCGCGGGAGGTTCGGCGACCAGGCGATCGGCCCGGCGCGGCTGGCGTCGCCGAGGAGCCGTCCGGCGGATCCGTCCGGGGCTCGCCGGAGGGACGCCGGCCGAGGACACCCAGAATAAGGAAGAGGAGGCCGGGTCCCTTGGATGGCCTGCTCCGGTATACTTCGCCCTCCACACCGCCTGTGGAGACACGATGCCGCTGGACGACCGAGAGCAGAAGATCCTCGAGGAGATCGAGCGTCAGTTCTATCAAGAGGATCCGAAGCTCGCCGAGAGCGTGCGCACCGCCAGTCTGGCCTCGGCTGCGACCAAGAACCTCAAGTGGGCCGTGCTCGCCTTCGTGGTCGGCACCGGCGTGATGCTGGGATTCTTCACCAGCTTCACCTTCGTGGCGCTCGCCGGATTCGTGGTGATGGTGTTGTCGGTGGCCTGGGTCGTGGCCATCCTTCGACACCGTGCCGGTGTCGGCATGAGATCTCCATCCGAGTGGGTGCGGGGGATGCGGCAGCGCCACCGGAGAGGCGACTAGGGTACGGCGCCCCCGACTGGGGAAGAAGGAAGACCGAGAGCCCGGGGCACCGGGCTTGTGGGGATCGGGAGGAGACGCCCAAGTGGAGGCCTTCACCGCACAGCAGGCCTGCCGGCTGACGGGATGCACGCCGCATCAGCTGCGCTATTGGGACCGGGTCAACCTCGTTCGGCCCTCGGTGCAGCGCACCGGGGGACGGCCCGGGAAGCGCCGCCTCTACTCGTTCCGCGACCTGGTGGCTCTGCGCGTCGTGAGGAGCCTGCTCGACAACGGGATGTCCGTGCAGCGGGTGCGCCGCGCCTGGGATTACCTGCGGCGCACCGCCGACATGGACACCCATCTCTCCTCGGTCACCCTCGTCACCGACGGCGAGAGCATCTTCCACGTCGCCCACGACGAGGAGCAGTTGGTCGATGCGCTTCGCGAGGGTCAGCTGGCCTTCTTCATCGCCATCGATGCGATCACCCGCGAAGTCGAAGAAGACGTCACCCGCTTCGAGCTCGATCGGGCCCGGTTCCTCGAGTTGCTGCGCCGCACCGAGGAGGACGTGCTCGGCGAGGTGGCCGAGGGCTGATCCCCGGAGGATCTCTCAGCGCAACCGGCGCCGCATCCTGCGCCACCAGGCCGGCGCCAGCGTTCCCGGCGCGTACCAGCCTGCGAGCCGGCGTGCCGCGGAGAAGCGGGTCGTCAGGTGGTCCTCGGTGTCGGCGAAGCTCGCCTCTGCGGCGGTGACCAGGGCACGGTCGTCGCGGTCCTGAGGCCCGTACAGGTAGCGGCCGTACACGTTCGCCAACGGCTCGAGGGCGCTGTCGGTGGCCGCCGCGAATTCGGCCGGGGTCTCGGCCGGCCGCGGGCCGATGCCCAGGTCGCTGAGCCGATCGACGATCTCGGCCCACGCAGCCGAGATGTCACCGGTCTCCAACCTGCGCAGCCGTCGTCGTCGCCGGATCGCCTTCAGGGCGGGGAGGAACCCGAAGAGGGCGAGCACGCCGGCGGCGGCCATCACCACCCAGCCCGGCAGGAGGGGGCCTCCGTCGGAGGTGTCTGCGAAGTCCGTGGAGCCGACCGGGGGGATGTCGTCGAGGTCCTCGGGATCCTGGAAGGGCAGGATCTCCCGGGGCTCGGCGGGGTCGAACAGGGGCACCTCGGGCTCCGGGATCTCCAGGTACTCCGAGGCGTCGAAGGGTAGGTCTGCGATCGTGGCCGGGTTCACTCCGTCGCCGCGCGGAGTCGGATCGAACTTCACCCATCCTTGGCTGGGCATCCACAACTCCACCCAGGCGTGAGCGTTCCTGTCTCGCACGACGATGCGCCCGTCGTCGAGCATGCTCCCGGGTGTGAATCCGAGCACCACCCGGCTCGGGATGCCGATCGTCCTCGCCAGCACCGCCATCGACGTGGAGAACTGCTCGCAGTAGCCGGTGCGGTAGCTGGGGCTGGAGGGATCGAGCAGCCACGCAGCGAGTTCCTCGGCCCGGTGCCCCGGATCGATGGCGGTCGAGTAGCGGAAGTTGCCGGGCGAACGGAAGAAGGCCTCCAAGGCGATGGCACGTTCGAAGTCGGTGGTCAGGCCCCGGGTCTGGTCCCGGGCGAGTTCCGCGACGGCGGGATCGATGGTCTCGGGCAACTCGAGGTACGTCGTCCTCTCGGGCAGGTCGAACGTCGGGATCGTCCCCTCGAGCGGCTCGACGGCGAAGGCGTCGTCTTCCGCGGCACCGGTGAACACCACCGAGACATCGCCGTCGGCGTCCCGGCTGAGCACCTGGAGATCGGGCACGGGAACCGTCGACCAGACGCGGTAGGTCATGCCCCGGAACGTCAGCGCGTCGAAGCGCAGTGATCCGTCGTCTTCCTTCACGCGATAGCCGCGGTCGACCGAGCGGTTGGCCGCCTCCATGTCGGTCGGCGCGTAGACCGCCGGGATCCAATCCATCTGGAGCGCCAGGATCGTGATGTCCTGGGTGACCTCCGCGGTGGGGCCGCGGAAGCGCTGGTCGGGATCCTCGAAGGCGGCCCGATCCTCGGGGCGGGCCACCTGGGGATCGTCGGCGAACCAGCGCGTGCCGTTGAACGAGTCCAGTGTGAGGAGGCGCCAATACACCTCGTCGGCTGCCAGGTCTCCCTCGACGGAGGCGACGAAGACCGGCACGTTCGTCTGGGACAGGAGGTTCTGCTGGACGCCGACAAACGGGTTGTAGGAGACGCTGCCGTAGTACTCGCCGGTGAGCCCGGAGGTGGCGCGCCACTCGAGGAACCCGCTGCGGGGAACGAGGTCGGCCAGCGCGTTCGTGGCCCACAACGCCGCGACGAAGACCGAGAGCATGATCCCCGCGGCGACGGCGGGGAGGGTTCGCACCACCGCCGTCCTCGTGGTGCGTGCCGTCAGCAGCCCGGTGCCTTCGCGTCGCCGGTCGAAGGAGACGGCGAGGAGCGCGAAGCCGAGCGCGAGTAACAGGACCCAGGCCCACCAGCCCCCCGGCCGGCGGTCCATTGTGGCGAACTGCAGGTAGAGGACGAGCGGGGCGAGCGCCGAGACATAGGGGCGCGACCGCAGCAGTCCCCAGACGATCAGCGCGGTGACCGCCCAGAACACCAGCGCGAGGATCGCCACGATGCCCGAGAGCGGGATCACCGGGGCAACGCCGGTGCGGATGACGTCGCGGGCGAACGAGAGCTCCGTGGCGAGATCGCCGAACGACGACGCGGTGGGGAAGATCGCCCAGGTCGTGCCCGGGACGGTGATACGCACCAGTGTCAGGAACATCCCGACCAGGTTGACGACGATGACGGTGGGGAGGGCGAGGCGGTAGGAGAGCCCTGCCCAGGTCAGCGCCCCGCCCAACACTGCGGCGGCGATCAGGACGATCTCCCAGGGGAGCCCGTCGACGGTGGAGCGCAGCAGGCGTTCCACGCGCAGCAATGCCAGCGCCAGGCCGGTGAGCGCCGCTATCCAGCTGAGGCGGTAGACCACGACAACTCCATCGCTGTTCGCCAGGCGGGCCGCCACGGCGCGTCGGCGCCGGTGGCGACCGTGATCGCGCCGGCCCGCTGGAACATGACCATGGTGTCGACCGGCTCCTCGGTGACGGCGAGGACCACGGTGCGCGTGAAGTCCTTGGCGAGGACGCGGAAGGCCCCGAGGACGCCCTCGTCCGGGTGCCCGGTGACCACGACGAGGGCCCCTCCGCCGACGCCGCTGCGGCGCAGCCGGGCGACCGCGTTCCTGAGGTCGAGCTCGTCCACACGCTGGACGGTCGCCAGGAGCTCCATCGCCTGCTGGTATCTGCTCCCCGAGCGCAGCCCCGGTGCCCGTTCCCCCGCCCACAGCTCCGGAGCGAACCCGCCCTGGTAGAGGTGGGCGATCACGGACGCCGAGCCGCGCACCGCGTGTTCGAACGCATCTTCCGACGAGTAGCGGGTTGCCCTGGTGTCGAGCAGGACGAGGGCGCGCGCCTGCCACGGCACCTCGAGCTGCTTGATCATGAGCTCGTCGCGCTTTGCGGTGCTCGGCCAGTGGACCTTGCGGAGATCGTCGCCGGTCTGGTACTCCCGGAGCGTGAAGAAGTCCTCACCTCCGAT
>CAYXHU010000119.1:0-5786 GCA_964464675.1 uncultured Acidimicrobiia bacterium | reverse complement strand
CGTCGGCGTGGTCCATGTCGCCCAGTGGCGCACCAGCGGCGGCGCCTACCCCGAGCCGTTCGGGAGCGAGGTGGTCGGGTACTACCAAGGCGTCGCCAACGAGACGCTGGAAATCGTCCACAACTCCTACGTGCGCGCCAACATCGGTCAGCAGGAGCCGTGGCCGCCGATCCCCTGGGCTGCGGGGCGCATGGTGGATCCCCTCCTGTGGAATCCGGAGTTCGGCTACGGGGGTGCCGGAGACTTCGGTTCCTATGCACGCCGCGTAGGGGGTTCCGAGGTCTTCGCCGAGCCGGATCCCGACGCGCTGGCCGAACTGGACGAGGGCTGGCGCAACGACCTGTTCGAGGAATCCGGCGCCATCAGGGGCGGTTCGAAGGGGTGGATCGGGGGGCTGATCGCGCTGCTGGTGGTGCTCGCGGCAGGGGGAACGCTCGCCTACCTCAACCGCCTGTCGAAGCGTCGTGCCGAGGAACAGCTCCGCGAGGCGGCGCTGACCGCCCGCCGAGAGCTGGAGGCGGCGGAGGCGGGGGCCGGTCCGGTCACGACGTCAGTCGTGAGCGGCGTGGGCCGTCGTGATCCTCGGATCCGCAGCGGCGCACCGGGTGCCGTCCGGGGCGACCGAGATGATCGAGACCGGGCCCCAGCCGCGCGACCACGGCGGTCCGGTGCTCACGCTGTGCCCCCGGCCGGCCAGGCCGACGACGACCTCTTCCGGCATCCGAGCCTCCGCGAGGAGGACTGACGCTTCTCCGTCGGGAGCGTCCATGTGCCAGCGAGCCGTCTCCTGGGCGTCCGGAGGATCGAGCCCGGCGAGGTGGAGGAGTGCGGCGGCCTGCAGGAGATACTGGGGCTGCTGATGACCGCCCCGGGTTCCCAGCAACAGGCTGAGCTTCCCGTTCCGGGTCCAGAGCGTCGGCGCAAGCGTGTGCAGCGGCCGCCGGCCCGGCGCCGCTTCGTTGTGATGCCCCGGTCGGAGGGAGAAGCCGGCCCCGCGGTTGTGCAGCCAGACTCCGGTGTCGCCTGCGGAGATCCCGCTCCCGATGCCGGTGTAGTTGGACTGGATGAGCGACACCCCCATGCCCTGTGCGTCGACGACGCACAGGTACGCCGTGCCTCCTGGGGAGGATCCCGGTGCAGGCCACGATGCGGTTCGGTCGTGCCGCATCCGGGCGAGCCTGGGGGCGAGGCGTTCCGGGTCGAGGAGGCGAGCCGCCGGCACGGGAAGGTGGTCGGGGTCGCCGACCAGCTCGTCCCGTTCCCAGGCGACCGCCCGGTAGGCCTCTATGACGGAGTGGTGGAAGGCGGGGTCTGCGGGGTCGGAGCCCGAGACAAACCGTTCCAGCAGCCATGCCGCGGCTGCGGTGAGGTATCCCTGACTGTTGGGCGGCACCGTCCACAGGTCGTGGCCGAACACCTGCAAACCGATCGGCGCCACCCACTCGGCCTGCCTGCGGGCCAGGTCGGCTTCCGAGAGGAGGCCGTCCGTAGCTGCGACGATGGCTGCGGCGACTCGCCCCTGGTAGAAGCCGGCACGCCCTAGGGCTGCAATCCCGGCCAGCACCGCCGCGTAGCCGGGGCGCCGCAGGATCGAACCCGGGGCGGGCGGGCGGCCGCCCGGGTACAACTCGGCGGCCGACGGTGAGGCGTGCACCATCACGGCGATCCGGCTCAGCGCATCCGAGAGCTCCGGGGAGACCGGGAACCCGTCCTCTCCGAGTGAGACCGCGGGAGCGAGGAGAGCGCCCAGCTTCGTGGTTCCATGGCGCTCGAGGAGTGCCTCCCACCCGTCCACGCACCCCGGCGTGGTGATCGCCCACGGCGATCGGAGCGGCATGACCTCGTGACCTTCGGCTCGGATCGCGGCCGACTCGAGCCTCGAGCCTCCCCGGCCGGAGGCGTTGAGCGCATCGGGATGGCCCATGCCGGGTGTGTGAACCAGCGCGAACAGGTCTCCGCCGACGCCGCAGGTCGTGGGGAGCACCATCCCCAGGGTCGCGTTGGCGGCCACCGCCGCATCAGCCGCGTTGCCGCCGCTTCGCAGGACGTCGAGAGCCGACTCGGTGGCGAGCGTGTGCGGGGACACTGCGACGCCGCCGGCGGCGACGGCCGCGGAGACGGTCCGGGAGTCGGTCACGCGGCGGACCCTAGCGCCGCCGGCCCGTCTCAATCGGGACGGTTGATGCGGCGGTTCACTGCATCCAGGACCGCCCGGACGGTCGCCTCGCCATCGTCGCCGTGGCTGAGCGCCGATCCGACGGAGACTTCCTCGCCCCGCGGGCCGGTGCTGACCACGACGACCACCATCACCTTGCGCATCCCGACCGAGGGGGCCCCTACGGCGTCGAGAGCGAGAGCGTCGTCGACGATGATCTGCTCGACGGCGCGCAGCGCCGCCTCTCCCACGAGCCGCAGCCGGGCCGAAGGGGCCGCGGGCCCTGTTGCCGTCCCCGCGTACTCCTCACCGTGCCATCCGAGCGTCACGGCCATCGTCGAGCGTGCCCCTTCGGGGATCTCGTGGACCCCGATGATGGCGGGGCGGTCCTCGCCGCCGGCGAGGTCGGGGCCTATCTGGACGACGGAGATGACCCTGCGGTCGATCTCGATGCCGAATCGGGCCATGGCCAGCGTCTGGACGTCGCGGACGACCTGCTTGGGTGTCTTCTCGGGGACGGCGAGCACGTGCACTTCTCGCACGCGCCCGGCGTCGCCGGCGACGCGTACCGCCTGCACGGACGGCAGGCGGGCGAGGATCTCCTCCAACTCCCGGTAGTCCATGGTCCCGCTCTCGACAGCCCCACTACATAGCGTAGTCGCACTGGACACGTTCTGTCATACGGTTTCCCGGGTCCCCAGGAAATCCTTGCCCGGCCGGATTCGGGTTCCTAGCGTCCCGCATGCAGGCCTCCGGCCTGCCGCCGACCGGAAGGGAGGCGGGGTGGAAGGGTCAGGCAAAGGGGGTCAGGCCCGCCGCATGGCGTGCCGATGGATTCCCCAAGCACGACCAGGGTATGCCCGGGTCACCGATGCAGGCCATCGACCACGAGCGAAGCGGATCACCGCTCCGGGGACAGCGCCCCGGGTGCGAGACCGAACGAAGGGATGCGGTAGGTGACCGTGACCAGGTACGGCGCGAGGAGCCTGCCGGTCTTCCCGTGAACTGGAAGATCGGCTAGCCGAATTACCGACCCGGGCAGCCCGCCACCCAGGACGGGGCCATTGACGAACAATCGGGACTCCACGATCCGGGTCACGGCGGCATTGCTGGCCGCGGTGTCCTCGGTGTTGACGGTGCTGATCGTCGCCGCGCAAGGGATCCCCACGCCCCTCTGGCTGCTCGTGACCCTGGCAGGCGCCTACACCGTGCTCGACACCGCAGCCGTCAAGGTCGGCGACCGCCTCTACCTCTCCTCCTCGGCGATGGTGCTGTTCACCGCAGCCGTCGTGTTCGGGCGCGACCATGCCCTGGCCGCCGCAGCGTTGATGAGCATGGCGACCGTGCTCCAACCCGATCTCCTCAAACAGGGCCGCAGGATCTTCGCCTTGGTCAACGCCGGGCAGATCGTGCTGGCCTCGGTCGCCTCCGTCGGAGTGTTCACGCTGTTCCTGCCCGAGACCCTCGAGGGGCGGGGCGACGTCGGCCCCATCGTGCTCGGAGCGGTCGCCGGTGCAGCCATCCATGCCTGGCTCAACCTCAGCTTCGTCGCCGTCCTCACCCGCGTGTTCTTCCCGGGCCGGGCGCTGCCCACCGGCTGGGTGCACATCCGCAGCAACCTCATGCTCGCGGTGCTCGGTGTGCTCGGAGCCCTCCTCGGAGCCGCCTACGTGCTCGGGGGACCGGTGATCCTGCCCCTGCTCTTCGTCACCTGCCTGGTCGGCCACCTCGGGTTCCGGGTCGATGCCCAACTGCGCGAGGCTCACGAAGCCACGATCCGGGGTGTCGCACGCGCACTCGAGGCGCTCGATCCCTTCACCCGGGGGCACGCAGAGCGTGTCGCTCAGTTCTGTGACATGGTGGCCGGGCGGCTCGACCTCGACTCGCGCCGCCGCGATCTCCTCAGGTGGTCCGCCTACGTGCACGACATCGGCAAGGTCGCCGTGCCCGTCGAGATGCTCCGCCGTACCGAGCCGCTCGGCCCGGTCGAACAGGCCCGGATGATCCGGCTGATGGCGGTGGCGGAGTCGGTCATGGCCGAGGTCGGGTTCCTGACCCCGGTCATCGAGGTGGTCCGGGGCCGCCATGCGGTGCTCGGGGAGGGCGAGGCGTCGGGGCAGCCCGTCGAAGCCAGAATCCTCGCCGCCGCCGACCTCTTCGACACGCTCACCAGCGCTCGCTCCTACCGGGCCGCAGTGACCCAGGAGCAGGCCCTGTCCGAGTTGCGGGCCTCCTCGCAGCTGTTCGGGGGAGAGGTGGTGGAGGCGCTCGTGTCTGCGATCCGTGAGAGCGGCGAGATCTACGGCTCTCCGGACGATGAGAGCACCGCCGAAGTCGACCGGCTCGTGAGGGAGCGTGCCATCCGTGCCTGAGCGTCCCGCCCCTGTGGTGTCCGGGATCGTCGCGGTGGCGGCGGGGGCCTGCCTGGCCGTGTTCCTCGGAAACCTGCCGCTGTCCCTGGCCGCCGGTGCCGCCGTAGCACTGGGGCACCTGGTCACGATGTCGGGATCCGGCGGCCGCCATGTTCCGGCGACCCTTGCGGTCCTCGTGGGCGTGGCGCTGGTGCACGGGGATTCTCCGGTGGACACCGCCGCCGCCGCGCTGCTCGGCGTGCCCCCGGGGATCGTCCTCGTGCGCCTGAGGCACGGAGCTCGGGCGGCGTCCGACTCGAGGCTCACCGAGCCGCCGGCCGCGGCGGCCTTTGCCCTCCTCGTCGCAGTTGCATCTCCCGTCCTCCCCGAAGGAGCAGGCCTCGTCGATCGAAGCGTGCACATCGCCGTCACAGCCGCGGCCGCCGGCCTGTGGCACGTCGTCGACTCGGTCGTCTGGGCCGTCTGGTCGGGGCACCGCCGCCGCCTCTCCGCCCGCCTCTGGGTCCTGCGCCGGCTGGCCGGATGGCAGCCGCCGGTGATCCTGTTCGTGGCGGGCGCCATGTACGCCGAGGCGGCGCCGGTGGTCGGATGGTGGGCCGTGGTTGTCTCCAGTCTTCCCTACCTGTTCGGGCATCTCGCGGTCAACCGACTCGGGGAGGTGCGCACGACCTACCGTCAGACCATCCGTGCCCTGGGCCGTCTTCCCGAGGCGGGCGGGTTCGTGGTCCCCGGGCACGCCGAGCGCACCGCCGACCTCGCGGTCGCAACCGGAGCGGAGATCGGGTGTGGGGCCCGGGAGAGCGACAACATCGAGTACGCCTCGCTCCTCCACGACCTCGGCCGGGTCGTCCTCGCAGACCGCTCCGTCACCGCGGCCGGGTACGGCACCGGCGACATCGCCGAATGGAGCGCGGCGATCATCGCCGAGTCGAAGCACCTCGAAGAGGTCGCCGAGATCGTCGCCTCCTATCCGCGCCCCTACCGCTCCCACGGTGAGGCGCGGTCCGGCTCGGTTCCCCGTGTCTATCCGAGGATAACCACAGCGTTTCCGGCCGTCGCCACCAGGCCCGAAGGCGCGGCGGGGCCCAACCGGTCGGAGGGTGTAGGCGTGGGCGTGATCGTCGGCGAAGGTGCTCGCGTCAGCGTAGGAACAGGTGTCTGTGACGCGGTGGGGAGAGGCGTAAGTGTAGGCGTATAGGATGGCTCCACACCGGACACAGGCAACCGCGTCCCGTCGTAGACTGTGGTCGGTGATCCCG
>CAYXHU010000118.1:0-5852 GCA_964464675.1 uncultured Acidimicrobiia bacterium | reverse complement strand
GAAGAGGACCTGCCGCTCCTCGGCGTGTTCGCCCTGGACTCCCCGACCCGGCCCAACCCGATCGGGCTCACCCTCGTCCGGTTCCTGGGCAGAGACGGGAACCGCCTGAAGGTGCGGGGCCTGGACTGTTTCGACGGCACCCCCATCCTCGACGTCAAGGCCTACCAGGCGGACTACCGCACCCCCCGGTTCTCGGTGCCCGAGTGGTACGAGAGGCTCATGGACGAGTCGGGGCACATCTGACACCGTGACCAACAGCACTGCCGAGCATGGCCGGCGTTCCGTAGGGTGAGCCACACCGTCTCCAGAGCCCCATGATCACCATCAGGGTCAACGGAACCGAGCACCGGCTCGACGTCGCCGACGACATGCCGCTCCTGTGGGTGCTGCGCGACGTGCTCGGGCTCACCGGCACGAAGTACGGCTGCGGCATCGGGATCTGCGGGGCATGCACCGTGCACCTGGACGGGCGGGCGGTCCGCTCATGCACCACCACTGCCGGCGCCGCCGGCGGGCGGGAGGTCACCACCATCGAGGGCCTGTCGGCCGACGGCGACCACCCGGTGCAGCGGGCCTGGCGCGACGTGCAGGTGCCCCAGTGCGGCTACTGCCAGGCCGGGCAGATCATGACCGCCGCCGCCCTGCTCGCCGAGATCCCCCGCCCCGGTCGCGCCGACGTCGACCGGGTCATGTCCGGGGTGCTGTGCCGCTGCGGCACGTACCAGCGCATCCGGGCGGCGATCGACGCCGCCGTGGGGACCGGATCGTGACCGCGCCGATCACCCGCCGCGAGTTCATCAAGGTGTCGTCGCTCGCCGGAGGGGGGCTGCTGCTCACCATCTGGCTCCCCGGATGCACCTCCGACGAAGATGCGGCGACCACGACGTCGGCCACGAGCACCACCACGACGACGACGGCTGCGACCACGCCCTCCGAGACCACCACGACCACCACCGTGCCGGGAGACCCCGATGCCCGGGTGACCCCGAGCATCTACGTGGCCATCGACGGCACCGGCGCCGTGACGATCACCGCCTTCCGCTCCGAGATGGGCCAGGGGGTCCGCACCGCGATCGCGATGATCCTCGCCGAGGAGCTCGACGCCGGCTGGGACTCGGTGCGCATCGACCAGGCCCCGGCCGACGGTGCCTACGGCAACCAGGTCACCGGCGGCAGCGTCAGCGTCTCCGACCACTACAGCGTGCTGCGGGCCGCCGGCGCCACGGCTCGGCGTCTGCTCATCGAGACCGCCGCCGCCCTCTGGGAGGTGGACCCGGACGATTGCATCACCGACGCCGGCCGGGTCGTCCACCCAGACGGGGTGACCGCGGCAACCTACGGAGCGCTCGCCGAAGCCGCCGCCGAGAGGGAGGTGCCGTCCGGGGTCCGCGGCGAGAAGGACCCGGGCGACTTCCGAATCATCGGCACGCCGCTCCCGCTGTACGACACACCGGACATCGTCACCGGGGCGGCCGTCTACGCCTCCGACGTCACCCTCCCGGGCATGCGGTACGCAGCGATCGCACGGTGCCCGACCTTCGGAGGGCGGCCGGCATCCTTCCGGAGCGGCCCCGCCCTGGCTGTGCCCGGCGTGCTCGAGGTCGTGGAGATCTCCAGCGGCATCGCCGTCGCGGCCGAGCACACCTGGGCGGCGATCCGGGGGCGCGACGCACTCGAGGTGGAATGGACGCCCGGCGGCAATGCCGGGGTGACCGACACCCAGATCCGGGCCGGGCTCGTCGAGCGGATGTCCCCGGTCGACGACGGGGTGGCGTCTGCCGACTACTTCGTGCCCTATGAGGCGCACCAGGCGATGGAGCCGATGTGTTGTGTGGCCGACGCGACCGGGGGCCGCTGCGAGGTGTGGGCCCCCACCCAGCACCCTCAGGACGCGCAGCGGCGCGCCGCCCAGCGGGCCGGGCTCGGCTCCGGCGACGTCGTCGTCCACGTGCCGCTGATCGGCGGCCGCTTCGGGAGGGGCCACCACAACGACATGGTGGACGAGGCCGTGGAGGTCTCCCGGCTGATCGGCGCGCCGGTCAAGGTGGTCTGGACCAGGGAAGACGACACCCGCCACGATGTGTACCACCCGATGGGATACGCCCGGGCCTGGGAACGCCCGGGCACCGCACCCGGCCTTCAGCTGCGGGAAGCGGGCACGCCGATCCCCACCGGCTACTGGCGGTCGGTCGGCAACTTCCCGCGTGCCTTCGCCACGGCGTGCTTCATCGACGAGCTCGCCCACGCCGCCGGCCGGGATCCGCTCGAGGTGCACCGCGAGCACGCCCCGGCCGAGGCCCGTCCCTGCATCGACCTCGCCGCTGAGCGTGCCGGATGGGGGTCGGCGCTCTCTGCTGGGAGGGGTCGCGGGTTCGCCTACCACGCCACCTGGGGGGTCACCCACGTCGCCCAGATCGCCGAAGCCTCGGTCGCCGAGGAACGGATCCGCGTGCACCGCGTCGTCTGCGCCGTGGATTGCTGCACCGTGGTCAACCCGGACACGGTGCGGGCCCAGATGGAAGGAGGCATCGTGTTCGGCCTCTCCGCCGCCCTTTACGGAGGCGTCTCCATCGACAACGGGGCGGCCGTCCAGGGCAACTTCACCGACCTCCCCATCCTGCGCTTCGACGAGATGCCGGAGGTCGAAGTGCACATCGTGCCGAGCACCGACTCGCCGCACGGCATCGGCGAGATGGGTGTGCCCCCGATCGCCCCGGCGGTCGCCAACGCCGTGTTCGCCGCCACCGGGCGTCGCCTCCGGTCGCTGCCGCTGCGGCTCGACGAGGCCCCGTAGACGAGCACGCAGTCGGAGTACGATCGATGGTGCCGATCCGCGGTGACACGGCGCGGAGCAACAAACCGTCCCTTCGTCTCACCCGACCGGTACGAGTGGCGCACCCGAGTGGACGACGCATCCATTTCGCCGGCACGGCGTGCCGCGTTGGGGGGAGGTTGGCCGCCATGGCTGCCATCACGTCCGACACCAAGACCTGCCCGGTGTGCGCCGAGGAGGTCAACGCCGAGGCACTGGTGTGCCGCTACTGCGGGGCGCACTTCACGGTGACCCACCGGGGTTACTGCATCGCCTGCCACTCCGTGGTCGATGCTTCCGCCGAAGAGCTATGCGCCGTCTGTGGAGGCGAACTCACCGACCCGTTCCTCGACAGCGAACTGGTCGAATCGGCGCCACCTGCAGTTCCCGGTACCCCGGCTCCGCCCGACGCGCCGCCCTCCGGCGAGGTCAAGGCCAGGGTGGTCAGCCGCCGGATCGCCGTGGGATACGGTCTCGCCGGGTTCGCGGCGACCGCACTCATACTGTTCGCGGTGGCCTCCTGGTCCACGACATCCGGAGCCGCCTACGGGATCACCGAAGCGCCCAGCGGGGGGATCTTCTCATTCGCCCAGGAGACCTCCTCCGCCGGGCGAATCACCGTGCTCTACTCGGCCCCGCTCGGCCTGTTCATCCTCCCGCTGCTGATCCTGCTCGCCCTCGCCCTCGGCGGCGCGGCCCTGCTGCCCCGAACCGTGCGGGGCATCGGGGGCGGCAAGCTGAAGCGGCGCCGTGAACTCACCCGCGACCTCAAGCGGCGGTTCGGGTCGGCGACCCTGCTGCGCCCACGCGGCCTGTGGGTGGCCTTCTGGATCTCGTTGGTCCTGTGGGCTGGCGTCATAGCCGTCGTCCTCTACAACGTCGGCCTCCACGGAGACGAGCCGGGTATCGAACTGCTTCCCGGCATGGTGGTGGCCGCCGGGCTCGGGACCGCCGGGCTCGTCTCCACGCTGACGATGCTCCCGGTCGGCGGCAGGCGGATCCTGGTCGCCGACACCGGCACGGTCACCGAGCAGCCGCGACGCTGAGCAAGCCGGCCGATCCGGCTACGGCACGAAGTCGAAGACGCTCGCCGAGTCGCTGTTGCCGCCGTAGTCGAACACCGTCAACTCCAGGTACACGCCCGTGCCCGGGTCGAGGGGCACCAGGTCGTACTGGAGCAGCGGGAGGTCGGCCCACAGGCCGACCTCGGAGGTGACCACCCAATCGGTCGAGCCGTCGCCGTACTCAGCGAGGGCCACCGGGTAGATCAGCCCTTCGGGGTCGGCGAAGAGCTCCCCCCAGGTGCCGGCCTCGTCCACCACGTAGAAGCCCTCTTCGAGGATCGAGCCGTCGGCGGGATCGACCACCAACGAGAGGAGCACGTCCTGGGGCTCCGGGTCGAAGGGACCCTGGTAGGCGAGCGGCACATCCACGAACGCCAGGCCGCTGTCGGGGTCGTAGGTGAGCCCGAAGAAGGCGATCGCGGTGTCAACACCGTCGGAGATCGTGAACACCGTCAAGTCGTAGATGCCGAACACCAGACCGGATCCGTCCGTGGCCACCTCCGCCGGCTCTTCGCCGACGTAGTAGAGGACCTCTGCCCCCTCGTCGAGGACGCCGTAGAAGATCGTGGCTCCGACCACCGTGTCAGCGGCGGCCAGGTCGAAGTATGCCCCGACGTTGAGCCCGTCCACGTCGAAGAAGTACTGAAGGTCGGTGCCTTCGACCTCGACGAGCTCCGGCTGGGCGTCGGGAGGAATGGCCGATCCCGCCTGGTAGAAGGCGGAGAGCACGTCCGGCCAGTGGGGCGCTCCCTCGAGGAACAGGTAGCCCTGTCGGAAGTGCTGCTGGAACTGGGGGAAGTAGATGCTGAGGCCGGACGCCTCGGCGGTGGTCCGGCCTGCGGTGGAGGCTACGACCATCTCGCCGAGGACTGCCCGAGCCGCCTCGGAGGCCGCGGAAACCCCGGGCTCGCGCCCGCCGAGGCGCTCGAGGAGGCCGCCGAGGTCGGCGAGGTTGCTGTCGAGCGCCGGATCGGGGTTGCGCCCGAAGCTCAGCACCGTGTTGCGGGCCGAAGCCAGCGACTGCGAGAACCCGCCGGGGTCGGCTGCGATCGGACCGGCCACCTCACCGAGCGCCGACTGGAGGTCGCCGAGCCGGCTCAGGTCGAGCAGTGACAAGGTGATGTCTTCACCGGTGCCCGAGGCCTGTGCCTGGGCGGCGAACCCGTCGATGATCGCCGTGCCGAGTGCCACGGGCGTCGCCGCCGGGTCCGCGGCGATCACGGCCAGCGCCTCGTAGTTCCACCCGTGGCCCGGCTCCAGCTCCTGGGAGGCCAGCATGTAGTCGGCGTACGGGGCCACGACGCCGGCCACCTCGTAGGTGGCCATGAGGCAGGCATCGAACCCGATGAGGTCGAGCCTCTCGACCTCGGTCCGCCCGAGCCCATCGGAGAGGGCCGCGGCGAGGTCGGCCATGTCGAGCACGTCGAGGCCGTCGGACTCGTCCGGGCCCATGCCCGGCCACCCTGCACCGTGATCCCACAGCACCAGCGCGTAGCGCTCGGCAGGGAAGGCGGTGATCCCGGCGGCGAGGAACGCCGCCAGGGTCTCCGGGTCCCCGAGGTTCAGTTCGCCCGGGGTGTCGAGCTCGAAGAGCTCGCCCCTCCCGATCCCCAGGAGTCGAGTGTCCTCCCAGTCGGGAAGATTGAGCACCGCTTCGTCGGAGAACTCCGGGTGGCGGTCCACGAGCGCCACGACGTTCACCGCGTCCGTCGAGCCCACCGCGGCCATCTCCAGGAGGTCCTGCACCGCGAAGGGTTCCAGGTCGGTGTCGCCCATGACGTAGACGAGGAAGGTCCAGGCATCGAGATCCCCGTCGGTCGTCCCCGCCGTCGTCTCGGCAGAAGTCGTCTCAGGGGCGGTCGCCGGCGACGTGGTGGCCGGACCTGAGGTCGTCACCGTCGGGTCGGGCGCGGCGGTGGTCGCCGGTGCCCGGGCGTCGTCACCGCCGCTGCACGCAGCGGCCAGCACCGCGCCCA
>CAYXHU010000117.1:0-5863 GCA_964464675.1 uncultured Acidimicrobiia bacterium | reverse complement strand
GAGGATCCGATCTCGGGGCTGGGCTACATCGTGTCGCCTTAGATCGGGCAGTTCGTGGTCGGGCTCGACGGGATGCAGGTGGAGGTGCGGGGGGTGACGGTCACGCTGGAGACCGCCCGGGTCGATGTCGCCGACGACGGCTCGGAGGTCGTCACACCATCTGCCGACGTCCGCTTCCGCAAACCCGGCCTGATCGATCGGACCTTGCGCCTGGCGATCCAGCCGGAGGCGGCGTTCCTGTTCCTCGTGGCCGGTCTGGCGCTGGTGGCGTTCGAGTTCTATGCGGCAGGGCCGGGGATCGCGGCGGCCGTGGGTGTCGCGTCGCTGCTGATCGCCGGGTACGGCCTCGCCGTGCTGCCGGTCAACTGGTGGGCCGTTGCGGCGACCGTGGCCGGGGTCGGTGCGTACACCGTGGACTTCCAGCGCAACGATCTGGGGTGGCGAAGCCTGCTGGGCACGGCCCTTCTGGCATACGGCGGCCTGCGGCTGGTGGAGGCTGCGCCGCAGATGGGGGTGCTCTGGTGGCCGGTGGCCTTGGTCGTCCTCGCCGCCATGCTGTGGTTCGGTGTCGCCCTCACGACGGTGGTGCGATCGCGGTTCTCGACGGTGACGATCGGCCGGGAGCACCTCGTGGGACGCACCGGCAGGGCGGAGTCGGCACTGGATCCGGAAGGCGTCGTGGTCGTCGACGGGGCGCGCTGGCGTGCCCGGGCGAGGCGGGCGGCTCGGATCGCGGCGGGCGACCGGGTGGTGGTGGCAGGCGTCGACGGGGTCGTGCTCGACGTGGAGCCGGAGCTCTCCCAGTAATTTCCTGGCGTCGGCGGACCCGTCTCGCTAGGGTCCCGTTTCGGACGGCCGGCGCAGGAGGACGACACGCATGATGGAAGTGGCACCCGACCGTTCCTGGCAGATCCGAGGGCTCTGCCGGGGCAACCACTCGCACCTCTTCTTCCCGCCGAGCACGGTAGAGCGCAAAGAGGAGCGAGAGCGGCGGGAGAAGAAGGCCAAGGCCATCTGCCAGGTGTGTCCGGTCAAGGTCGACTGTCTGGAGTTCGCTCTCGAGATCCGCGAGCCGTACGGGATCTGGGGCGGCCTCACCGAGACCGAGCGGCGGCAGGTGTTGGCCCGCCGGGCCGCCAGCGTCTGACGATCGGTCCCGGCACCGGGCACGCACCGAAACCGATCGGACCTTTGAATCGTTGCGCCGGACCCCGCCTGCGGGGACGCCGTGGCCGGACGGGACGTCTCCGGCGGCGGCCGCCGGGGATCGGGACACCATGGGCCGGAACACCCCGGCGGGGTACCATGGCGCCGGTGAGGCCAGACCCAGCGCCGGCTCGCCCGGCCTCCACCGTGCTCGCCCTCCGCCCGTGCTCCGGCGGATTCGAGGTGCTGATGGTGCGCCGCCGCCGTGATGCGTCCTTCATGGGGGATGCGAGGGTCTTCCCGGGCGGTTCGATGGAGGAGGCCGATCGGGGAACCGCGGCACGGCGTGCCGTGCGCTGGAGCGGCGATCCGTCGGAGCTGGCGTGGCGATCGGCGGCGCTGCGTGAACTCCTCGAAGAAGCCGGCATCGCCATCACCGACCCTCCCGATCTCGTCCTGCTGGACGGCGATCCCTACGCGGCGGTGGTGGCCGCCGGCGGGCGCTTCGACGCCGATCGGCTCGCGTATCTCTCCAACTGGGTGACGCCGGAACTGCTCCCCATCCGGTTCGACACCCGCTTCTACGTGGCGGTGCTCGACGAGGGCGCGGTGGCCTCGGCCGACCGGCTGGAGGTGTTCGATCCCACCTGGGTGACGCCGAATAGGGCCCTGCAGCTTGCCGACGACGGGCATTGGGTGGTTGAGTTCCCCACGCGCAGACATCTCGAGCTGATGTCGGCCTTCGACGATCCCGAAGCGATGATGGCGTTCGCAAGAGCACAGGACGAGATCCCCAGGGTGGAACCCCGTATCGAGACGGACGACGAGGGGTCGATCCGGGTCGTGGTGCCCGGCGCACCGGGAGCCGCCGGGCGATGAGAGTCAGGCTGCTGCGTGCTCCGAACCCCGGCCTCTTCACGCGTGAGGGAACCAACACCTGGCTCATCGAGTCCGGCGGTGCCGCCGCAGTCGTCGATCCCGGCCCGGTGATCTCGTCGCACATGACCGCGATCCGCCTCGCGCTCGAAGGGCTCGAACCCGCGGCAGTGCTGGTGACCCACACCCACCCAGATCATGCCCCCGCGGCGAACCCCCTGGCCGCGGGTCTCGGGGTCCCCACGTACGGCTGCGGCCCCGGTCCGGGTTTCGTCCCCGACGTCGAGGTCGGCGACGGGCAGCCGGTTCCCGTCGGCGACGCCGAGGTCATCGCGGTACACACACCCGGGCACACCGCCGACCACGTCTGCTACCTCTCCGGCTCGGCGCTGTTCAGCGGCGACCACGTGATCGGAGGCTCCACCGTGATGGTCGAGCACATGGCCGAGTACATGGATTCGCTCCGGCGGCTGTCGAAACTTGACATCGAGGTCATCTACCCGGGGCACGGTCCGGTGATCTCGAATCCGGGGGAGGTCCTCGAGCACTACCTGGAGCACCGGCTGTCTCGAGAACAGCAGATCCTCGATGCCGTGAGAGGCGGAGCGGACACCCTGGGTGCGGTCGTCGCCGCCGTGTACTCCGAGGTGGACCGGTCGCTGCACTTCGCAGCCGCGCAGTCGGTCGGTGCCCACCTGCGCAAGCTCGGAGAAGAAGGCCTGGTCGAGATCCCGATGGGTGCCGACGACTGGGGAGCCCCGGTATACGCTGGAGGCAGCTCGTGAACCGTGCAGCCCTCCTCTCTCGCCGAATCGCCATCGCCGCCGCTGCCTGCGTCGCCGCGGCGCTGATCCCCGGTGCGGCATCCGCACAGGTGACCCCAGCCGACGTCGAGGAAGCTCGCGAACAGGTGCGGCGGGCCACCGCGGAGCTCGAAGACGAGGTGGCCGCCTACGAGGCGGCGGTGGTTCGCCAGATCGAGCTCGAGGATCGAATCGATACGCTGACCGGCGACCTCGCGGCGCGCGAGCGCGAGTTGGCGCTGGCCCGCATCGCCGTGCGCGCCAGGATCGCCGACATGTACATGACGGCCGGGATCGAGAGCTCCCGGGCCACCCTGGTGATGGAGATCGAGCATGCCCCGGCGCTGGTCGCGTACCTGGAGACGGTCGCCGAAGCCGATCGCGACGCGGTGAATCGGCTCGAGGTGGCCAGGCGCGACTACCTGCGCCAGCAGGCGCTCCTCGAGGAGACCCTGGCGACGCAGGAGGACACGACCCAGGAGATGGAGTCGCTCGTCGGCTCGATCTACTCCCGTCTCGAGGAGGCCAATGCCGAGTACCAGGCCGTGAAGGGGGAGTGGGATCGCCAGGAGGCAGAGCGGATCAGGCGCGAGGAGGAGGAGCGGCTCCGGCGCGAACGAGAGGCATTCCTGGCGACCTCCACCACCACCACGGTCCCCACCACGCCGACCACTCAGGGCGGGGGAGGGGGCGGAGGAACGACACCGACCACCGCGCCGCCGGTCACGGTTCCGCCCCCGCCGCCGTCACCCCCGGGGACCATGGTGTGCCCGGTCGACGGCGCGGCCACGTTCCGGGACTCGTGGGGCGAGCCGCGTCCGGGAGGGCGCGGGCACACCGGGGTGGACATGATGGCGGCGATCGGCACGCCGCTCGTCGCCATCGAATCGGGGGTCATCTGGAGCCCGAACTGGCACTACGCCGGGGGCATCGGGCTCTACATCAAGGGCGATTCGGGCGACATGTGGTACTACGCCCACATGGACGGCTACGCGCCGGGCATCGAAGGGGGCACCCGGGTGGTGGCCGGCCAGCTGGTCGGCTACGTCGGCAACACCGGGAACGCCTCGGTTCCCCACCTGCACCTCGGCTGGCTCGTCGGGGGAAGCTCCTACACCAACCCGTACCCTGTGGTGGCCGGGATCTGCTGATGGGTGGTCCGGGTGTGTTTCGGCCGCGCGTAGAATCGGGGTTCCGAGATCCGGGAGTACCGGTGCGCAGAATTGCAGCCGCACTCGTCACTGTGTTCGTGATGGTCGGACTGGTCCCGTCGGCAGGTGCCGAGGTGACCCAGCAGGAGCTGGCCGAGGCCGAGGCCAAGATGCAGCAGCTCAGCAGGGACTTGGAGGGCCAACTCGCCATCGTGGACGAGGTGATCGTCCGTCAGATCCTCCTCGAGGACCGGATCGCCGCGCTGCAGTCCGAGATCGACGACCGGGAACGGGAGCTGGTGCTGGCCGAGTTCGCGGCCCGGGAACGAGCCGTGGCGATGTATGTGAACGCGGGCACCACCCGGGCGCAGACCATCACGGACGTCGATCGGCTCACGGAGGTGGGCACGCGGGACGCGTACCTCACGGCCCTCGTCCAGGGCGAGCGGGACGTCGTCACGCAGCTCGAGTTCCTGCAGGAGGACCGCGCCCGCCTCGGAAGCGAGCTCGACGGCCTCGTCGCCGAACTGGAGGACGAGAGCGAGCTCATGGATCGGCTGGCGGCCGATCTCATCACCCAGCTGGACGAGGCCGACGCCGAATACCGGGCCCTCTACGACCAGTGGTGGGCGGAGGAACAGGAACGGCGCCGCATCGCCGAGGAGCGGCGCCTGGCCGAAGAGGCCGCAGCCCGCGCCGCTGCCGCGGCCGCCTCCGGGTACTCGTCGAGCGCGGACATCCCTCCGGGGGGCCGGGTCTGCCCGGTGGCGGCGGCCAACACCTTCCGCGATTCGTGGGGAGAGCCGAGGCCGGGCGGGCGCACCCACAAGGGGACCGACCTCGTCGCCGCCCACGGCGCCCCGCTCGTCGCTATCGAGAGCGGCTACATCTGGAGTCCCAACTGGGACTATGCCGGCGGCATCGGCCTGTACATCCGCGGGGACAGCGGCGACATCTACTACTACGCCCACCTGTCGGCCTACGCGCCCGGGATCGTGGACGGGCTGCGCGTCGGCGTAGGGCAGCTCGTCGGGTACGTGGGCGAGACTGGGAACGCGGCGGGCCCTCACCTGCACTTCGGATACCGGCCCGGTGGGGGGCCGCTCACCAACCCGTACCAGCTGCTCGTGAAGATCTGCCGGTAGCAGGCCACTACGACGGGGCCGGCTGCTCCTGCTGCTCCAGCTGATCCATGAGCACGGCGATTCGGGCCGTGCACGTCTCGTCCTCCGCCGGGGGCACCAGCTCCACGATGTGGGAGGCGGCCGCAGTGATCGCCCGTGCCGACGGTGCGTCGGGCCGCGCCACCACGACGGGGTTCCCGGAATCCCCGCCCTCGACGACGAAGGGGTCGAGCGGGACCTGGGCGATCAGCGGGACTCCGAGCTCGTCGGCGAGCTCGCGTCCCCCTCCCTTCCCGAAGAGGTCGTAGTGGCGGCCCTCCTCGGTGGTGAAGCCGGACATGTTCTCGATCACGCCGACGACCGGCAGGAAGGACCGCCGCGCCATGTCGGCCGCCCGGGAGGCCACCTTCTGGGCGGCCTTCTGGGGGGTGGTGACCACGACCATCTCGGCCTGGGGGAGCAGACGGGCCAGGGCCATCTGGATGTCCCCGGTCCCGGGGGGCATGTCGAGCACCAGGTAGTCGAGCTGCGGATCCCAGGCGACGTCCTTGAGGAACTGCTCGAGCGCCTTGGAGAGCATCAACCCGCGCCACATCAGAGCGGTCTCCTCTGTCTCCACGAGTAACCCGGTGGAAACAAGGTCGACGCCGTTGGCGCGAGCCGGGACGATCTTGCGGTCCTCGTTGGCCTCGAGGCGCTCTGCTTCTCAGAGCACGCCCGGCACCGAGAACCCCCAGATGTCGGCGTCCAGGAGGCCGACCCG
>CAYXHU010000116.1:0-5917 GCA_964464675.1 uncultured Acidimicrobiia bacterium | reverse complement strand
GCCAGGCCGGCGAGAGCGTCCGCCAACGCCGGATCGTTCTTCGTCTCTCCCGGCTCGAAGCGGGTGTTCTCCAGGAGGACCACCTCGCCGGGCCCCGCCGATGCGATCGCCTCCCGGGCCCCCGGCCCGGCGACGTCGGCGGCCACGCGCACTGTGAAGCCGCCCAGTTCACCGAGCCGCTCGGCCACCGGCGCCATCGACAGCGACCGGTCGTGCCCCTTGGGACGTCCGAGATGGCTGCACACCACCACCCGCGCCCCTTCCTCTCTGAGGCGGGCGATGGTCGGCAGGCTCGACCTGATGCGGAAATCGTCCGACACCACCCCACCGGCGAGGGGGACGTTGAGATCCGCACGCACCAGCACCGTCGCGCCGGCCACGTCCAGGTCGTCGATCGTCAGGAACCCGGTCACTGCACCTCCGTTCGCGCCGCGGGTCACGCTAGCCGCCGGAGCACGCCTCCCAGCCGGACGGGGTGATGACACGGCCAGGCGGCCGCCGGGTCGGCCAGGTCCGCCGCCTCGACCCGCACCCCGAGGGCGGCCAGACCCTCCCGGTCCGGGCGAATCGGCTCCACCGGCGGCGGCACGTCGACCATCCCGTCGTGGAGCACCACGGCGTCGGGGAGCCGCATCCCGGCATGTTCGGCGAACGCCCGCACGTGGGCAACGGCGTCGAGCCCGAGCGTCTCCCCATCCTGGGTGGCCAGGTTGCAGACGTACGCCAGCGACGCCGGCGATGCGTTCACCGCCTCGACGATCCCGGGGACCTTCAGCACGGCGATGAGCGAAGTGAACAGGCTTCCGGGCCCGATGACGATCTGATCTGCCGCGGCGATGGCCCGCAGCGCCCCCGGAGACGCAGCGGCATCCGCAGGCACGATCCGCAACTCTTCGATCCGGCCCCGCGACCGGGCGATCGCCACCTGGCCGGCCACCTCGGCGCCGTCCACCGTGGCCTCGAGCCCGAGCGGCTGCGGCGACGCGGGCAACACGTCCCCGCGCGCCCCCAGATGCCGTCCCACGGTGGCGAGCGCCTCCTCGAAGTCGCCCAGGAGGTCGGTCAGCGCGGCGATGATCAGGTTGCCGAGGGAATGTCCCTGGATGTCGGCGGCCTCGAATCGATAGGCGATCAGGTCCCGCCACAGCGACGGCTCCGGGCTCAGCGCCGTCAGGGCCATACGCAGGTCCCCGGGCGGTGGGATTCCGAGCCCCGGAGCGAGGCGCCCCGACGACCCGCCGTCGTCGGCCACGCTCACCACCGCGGTGATCACGTCGGCGTAGTCCTGCACCGCCAGGAGCGCCTGGGCCAGCCCGTGCCCGCCCCCGATCGCCGCCACCCGCAGACCCTCGTAGTCGAGATCGAGCTCGTCGAGCAGCGGGTCGGCCAACAGTCCGTGGTTCGTCATACTCCCGCGTCCCTGTGACGCACGGTCACGTCGACATCCTGCTCCGCCAGCCACGCGCCGAGCGCCTCGGCGATCGCCACCGAACGATGCCGTCCCCCGGTGCACCCGATCGCGATCGTGAGATACGACTTGCGCTCTGCCTCGTACCTGGGAAGCAGGAACTCGAGGAGCGCCTCGCTGCGGCACAGGAACTCCCCGGTGTCGGGGGGCGACAGCACGAACTTGCGCACCGGTTCATCAAGGCCGGTGAGCGGCTGCAGCTCCGGCTCCCAGTGCGGGTTCGGCAGGAACCTCACGTCGAACACCAGGTCGGCAACGCGCGGCATCCCGTGCTTGAACCCGAACGACGTGACCGCAACCCGCAGCGGCCGCCTCGGGGTCTCGCCGGCGAAGACGTCGTGGATCTCGTCCCGCAACTCGTGCACCGTCCGGTCGGTGGTGTCGATGAGGACATCCGCCTGCTCCCGGAGCTCTTCGAGGGCGGCTCGCTCCAAGGCGATCGACTCGGCAACGGTCGGCGCCTCCACCGGGTGGGGACGGCGCGACTCCTCGTACCTGGTCATGAGCACCTCGTCGTCGGCGTCGAGGAACACGAGGGTCGCCTGAATCCCGTCTCGCACCAGCGCCAGCAGCACCTGCTCGAGCTCGTCGAACGACAGCCCGCCCCGGGCGTCGACAACCAGGGCGAGGCGCCGCCGATGGCTCTCCGGAAGATCGGCCTGTTCGACGACCTGGGAGATGAGCCCGGCGGGAAGATTGTCGATCACATAGAAGCCGAGGTCCTCGAGAGCGTTCGACGCGAGTGTCTTCCCGGCCCCGGACATCCCGGTGATCACCACCAGCTGCGGGCGCTCCGTCACCTGGGATCTCCAGGACGCGGCTCCGGCTCCCGCAGCGCCGCATACAGCCGGGCGGCGACGCCGGCGGGCACCACCTCGCTCAACTCGTCCACCTCCGCCTCCCGGATCCGCTTCAGGGACCCAAACCTCCGCACGAGTGCCTGCTTCCTCACCGGGCCGACGCCGGGGACGGCGTCGAGCGCAGAGTCCACCATACGGCGTCCGCGCAAGGTCCTGTGGTAACTCACCGCGAACCGGTGAGCCTCATCCCTGATCCGCTGCAACAGGTACAGCGCCTCCTCGCCCCGAGGTATCCGCACCGGCTCGGGCAGTCCGGGCAGGTAGACCTCCTCCATGCGCTTCGCCAGGCCGGCCACCGGGATGTCCAGCCCGAGCTCCTCGACGACCTTCACCGCCCGGGACACCTGCCCCGCTCCGCCGTCTACGAGCAGCAGCGACGGGGGGTAGGCGAACTTGCCTCGCTCCTCGACGGGCTGCTCCCGCTCCCGCAGGTATGCGGTGAGGCGACGCCGTAGCACCTCCTCCATCGCCGCGAAGTCGTCCTGCCCGGCGACGCCCCGCACCCGGAAGCGCTTGTAGTCCGAGCCGCGGGGTATCCCGTCCTCCATCACCACCATCGACCCCACGGTGTCGGTCCCCTGGATGGTCGAGATGTCGTAGCACTCAATCCGCAGCGGCGGCTCCGGGAGCCCGAGCGTCTCCTGCAGGCTGCGCAAGGCGCGCGCCCTGGCGTTGTGGTCGTTGTGCCGCCGCAACCGATGCCTGGCGAACACCTCTCTCGCGTTGGCGGCCGCCGTGTCCATGAGCCGGCGCTTGGCCCCCCGCTTCGGCACCCGCAGCGAGACCCGGCCCTCCCTCCGGGCCACCAGCCACGCCTCCCAGAGCACCGGGTCCTCGGGGAGTTCCTGCACGAGCACCTCGGGCGGCGGACGCTCGCCGCCGTACAGCTGGCTGAGCGTCCGAGAAATCAACCCGGCGGCGGTCGTGTCCTCGACGACGTCCAGCACCGTCGCTATGCGCCCGGTCACGCGGCCGCTGCGCACGCGAAGCACCACAACGGCCGCCTCCAGGTCGTCGGACTCGACAGCGACCAGGTCGAAGTCCTCCCTGCGGGGCGTGGCGACCTCCTGGCGCGCCATGGCCTTCTCGACGGATGCCACTTGATCGCGCAATCGGGCGGCCCGCTCGAACTCGAGAGCCCCGGCCGCCTCCTCCATCTCGGATCGCAACCGCGCCACGATCGCGTCGCTGCCGCCGGTCAGGAACTCGCTGAGCCCTTCGACGTGCTCGCGATAGGCGCCCGGGGTCACCTCGTCCACGCAGGGGCCGGAGCACCGTTCGATGTGGAACAGCAGGCACGGCCGCCCCTGGGCGGCATGCCTGCGGAACTTGGCGTTCGAGCAAGTGCGCACCGGGAAGGTGCGCAGCAGAAGGTCGAGGGTCTGACGGATCGCGTAGGCATGCCCGTACGGGCCGAAGTAGCGGGTGCCCGGCCGCCGTGCCCCCCGCATCACCGTAGCCCGGGGCCACTCCTCCCCCACGGTGATCGCCAGGTACGGGTACGACTTGTCGTCCCGAAAGCGGATGTTGAAGCGCGGCTGGTGCCGCTGGATGAGGCTGTACTCGACCATCAGCGCTTCGACCTCGTTCTCGGTGACGATCCACTCCACGGCGTCGGAGGCCTCCACCATGGTCCTGGTGCGCACCGGAAGGTCCTTCGTGAAGTACGAGGACACCCGCTTGCGGAGCGACTTGGCCTTCCCGACGTAGAGCACCGCGCCGTGCTCGTCCCGGAACAGGTAGGCACCCGGGCGGTCGGGGATCTCGGCGGCCGGGGGACGTCGTCGCATCGGGTGATCGAGTGTACGTGCTCGCCGGCGTCACGCCCGGCGGCTCAGCGGGCGGGGCCCTCCCTGATGAACTCCCGCATGTCCTCCACCGGCCAGGGGCCGCGCGGATCACACTCCCAGCGCCACGGTGCGACGTCCTCCAGCCACCACGTCACCCCCGCCTCGGCATATGGGCCGACCCGAGCCCGTCTCCGGTCGAGGTCGAGATCCGGGTCACCGTGGACGTGGGTCACGTCGAAGGGAGCATCCGGGTCGGGGCGCCACGGCTCCATGAACGCCAGCGCGTCCCGATACACATCGGGAGGGGTGTCGAACGGGCCCGGCTCCGCCAGCATCGCCACCACTCCGTCGTAGCGCGCCGCCCTGCGGAAGGGCCGGGGATGGGGCCACGCACCCGCCACCCAGATCGGGATGCGGGGTCGCTGCACCGGCGTCGGGGTGAACGTACCCGCGGCCCGGAAATGCCGCCCCCGGTGGTCGATTGCGTCGCCCGACCAGAGCGCGGTCAGCAGGTCGAGCGCCTCGTCGAGGCGGTCGCCTCGCTCGGCCAGCTCGGCTCCCTCCCCGAATGCCTCGAACTCGTGCTCGTTCTGGCCGAGGCCGACACCCACGACGAGGCGCCCCCCGGACAGGCGGTCCAATGTGGCGGTCTCGCGAGCCACCTTCTGGGGACGGCGGCGCGCCAGTGGCGTCACGAGGGCACCGAAGCGCACCCGCTCCGTGGCCGCTGCGACGGCGGCGAGCGCCACCGTGACGTCGACCACCGGGGCCTGCGCGTCGAACCACATGGCGATGTGGTCCCACGTGAATGCCCCGTCCCAGCCGGAGCGCTCGGCATCTGCGGCGAGCGCGGCCAGCAACGCGGCATCGGCGAATTCCCCGAACACCGGGAGATAGACGGCGTGCTGCACCTATCGGGCAGTCTCGCGAACCCAGCGTGCCGCCAGCAAGCGCGGGACGTGGCGCTGGGCTTCGAGCAGAGCGTCCCGCGCCGCCTGCGGATCGGCGACGCCCTCCTCCACGATCAGTTCCAGGCACCACCGCGAGGCTGCAGCCGCGCTGAGGAGACGCCCCATCGGCCGGTGGTGGAAGCGCACCGAACCCTCCCCCGCCGGCACGTCGCTGAACCCTTCGTCGAGGTACGTGCCCCAGCGCCACAGGATCTCACCGTCGGTGGGATCCAGCACCGGGGCGGACCCGGGGGCGGTGTAGGCAGGATGGTTGACGACCACGGCGAGCACGCCCCCGGGGCGCACCACCCGTGCCGCCGCCTCCAGCGTCTCGCGGAACTCGGCCACGTGCTCGAGGACCAGCACCGCGTAGGCCCCGTCGAACGAGCCGTCGGCCGCCCACCCCAGGTCCGGCAGACGTCCGACGACGACCGGCCCGACCGAAGCCGCCCGCGCCGCGAGGCTCGGAGAGGCATCGCAGCCGTAGACCCGGCCTCCCGCCGAGGCCACGGCCCTCATCACCTGTCCCTCCCCGCAGCCCAGGTCGAGGTACCGCGCCCCGGGGCGCGGATCGAGCACCTCGAGTGCCAGAGGCACGACGACCTCGGCGTAGGCAGGGTCGCCCGCCACCTCGCCGACCCACCAAGCGGCCAGGCGCTCGTCCCAGCTCACGACGGGAGGATGTCCCTCAGGAACTTGCCCGTGTACGACTCGGGCACCGCGGCCACGGCCTCCGGCGGGCCCTGGGCGACGATCCGGCCCCCCTCGTCGCCACCTTCGGGGCCGAGGTCGATGATCCAGTCCGCCGTCTTGACCACGTCCAGGTTGTGCTCGATCACGAGCACGGTG